>JAEUTR010000396.1 GCA_016787365.1 Bacteroidia bacterium | reverse complement strand
GACATAAAAATTGCCATAACAGGAAACAGAGAAATTAAATCTTTAACTATTGCTCCAGGATTACAACATGGCAATACAGAAGAGTTAGAAGAACAACTTACTGTTACTTTAAACAAAGCTTTATTAAAAGCTAACGAGTTAAACGATAACGAAATGAAATCGGTAGCAAGTGGGATGTTACCAGGATTATAATGAGAATTATACAATAAAGGCTTATCTAAAAATAGATAAGCCTTTTATTATTAAGAAACCAAAAAATTACAATAAATCGTTTGCTAAATTAGCCAACTCACTTCTTTCCCCTTTTTGTAAGGTAATGTGAGCGTATAACGGCTGACCTTTTACTTTGTCAATCAAATAACTTAAACCATTACTTTGTGCATCTAAATAAGGTGTATCAATTTGATAAATATCGCCTGTGAAAATAATTTTTGTGTTTTCTCCTGCACGCGTAATAATGGTTTTTACTTCGTGTGGCGTTAAATTCTGGGCTTCATCCACAATAAAAAACATATTACTTAAACTACGCCCACGAATAAATGCTAAAGGACAAATCACAATTTTTTCGTTCTCAATCATTTCACTAATCGCCTTAAATTCTTTATCTTTTTCGGAGAACTGGCTTTTAATATATTTTAAATTATCCCATAATGGTTCCATATATGGATTTAACTTAGAGGTAACATCTCCAGGTAAATAACCAATATCTTTATTACTTAACGGAACAATAGGGCGCGCTAAATAAATCTGATGATAGTTACGACGTTGTTCTAAAGCACCTGCTAATGATAATAATGTTTTACCTGTACCTGCCACACCTTGTATACTTACTAATCGTATATCCGGATTCATGATCGCATCCAAAGCAAATGATTGTTCGGCATTTTTTGGAATGATACCGTATGAAGATGTTTTAGTAACACGCTTTAAAGATTTGGATGACTCTTCATAACGAGCTAAAACAGACGCATTACCGTTTTTAATTACATAGTAATGATTTGCTTCAGGAGCTTCTTTTTTTAATACGTCTTTTGCCAAACAACTTCCCTTTTCATAAATCTGATTAATGGTTGTTGGATTTACTTTATCTACTAAACTATTACCTGTATATAATTCATCTACCGCTAAAATCTTACCGGTAGTATAATCTTCGGCATGAAGATTCAATGATTTGGCTTTAATTCTTAGATTAATATCCTTAGTAACTAAAACTACTTTTCTATCAGGGTTTGTGTCAGCTGTATACAAAGCTGCATTTAAAATTCGATGATCGCCTTTACGTTCCTGAAAAATTTTCTCTGCATCTAACTTTGAAGAATTGTGCATTTCAATTTTAAAATATCCGTGCGTTTTTCCATTAATAGGAGTCCATTCCTGCAAAGAATTATCTCCAGACATGTTATCTACATAACGCGTAAATTCTCTTGCTGCAAAGTTTTTAGTATCGTTTCCTTTTTTAAAATTATCCAGTTCTTCTAAAACGGTAATTGGAATAACAACGTCATGTTCCTGGAAATTTTTTATTGCGGTGTGATCATAAATAATTACTGAAGTATCAAGAACAAATATCTTTTTTTCGGTACTTTTTGAAACTGTTTTCTTTGCCATAAAACTGAGATTTTGATTTACTATAAATCTATTTGTTTTATAGTATAAAAACTAAAAAAACACCGAATAGAAATAAACATTAAATTGTTTAAACCTATTTATGTGGAAACTAATCTCTGTAATAGGCTGTAGTTGTTATGATTTTAAAAATGTTCAGAAAATAAATGCAATCTAAACGGCATTAAGTTTTTCTAAAAAAGCATCTTTTTTACGGCGACTTATTTCCAACTTAGAGTTATCGCTCATAATTGCATAACCACCATCTTCTTTTAAAAAGCGAACAACATGGTGCATATTAATTAAATGATGGTGATGAATGCGAATGAAATCATTAACCGGCAACAAATCTTCGTAATGTTTTAAACTTGCCGAAACCATTAATTTTTTTCCGCCCACTAAATGAAAATTGGTGTAACTTCCATCTGCTTCGCAACGAATAATATCCTTGATATTAACTATTTCATATGCGTTACCTGTAGGCAATGTAATTTTATTGTAATTATCATCTGCACGTTTTAGGTTTTGAATTAAAAACTGCAAATTATCCATACTAGGTATATTTAACGATCTTTTTTCAATCAATCTGTTAATGGCAGATTTGAGTTCATCAATATCAATTGGTTTTAATAAATAATCACATGCGCTGTATTTAATTGCTTTTAAGGCATGTTTATCCGTCGCTGTTGTAAAAATAATATCAAACCTTGAGCCTTGTACTTTTTCGAGCACATCAAACCCGGTACCATCAGGCATACTAATATCCAGAAACAATAAATTAGGTTTTAAGGATTGAATTAATTCAACACCTTCCGCTACGTTTTTACCTAAACCCAAAATAGTAATTTGCGGGAAATTACTTTTCAATAAATCGGCCAACATTTCGCGGCTCTTTTTTTCATCTTCAATAATTACTGCTTTCATAATATTTAGTGATTAGTTAATAGTGAAATTAAATTGCTATTTAATATATGGTATAAATAAATCTACTTGTGTTCCTATCGCTTCATTTTTTTCATTGTACAAATCTATAATATTTACATTTAAAGTGGATTGATGCAGTGAATTTAAAATCCTCACCCTGTCTTTTGTTATTTTCATTCCTAATGATTTATGTCTGGCCGCCGGTTGCAAACTTTGTATTGTTTTCGATTTTTCTCTACCAATACCATCGTCAATAATCGAGATTTTAATAAACTGATTCACTACTTTAATTATAATACTAATATGTCCATTTCCTTGTTTTGGGTTTATACCATGCAATATAGCATTTTCAAGATATGGCTGAATAAGCATTGGTGGGATTTCATCATAATCACCATCAATCGAATCATGTAATTGTATAGAGTAATCAAATTTATTGTCAAAACGCATTTTTTCCAACTCTAAATACAATCTGAGCGCTTCAATATCTTCATTAATAGTTACCAGAGGTTTCTCCGAATTATTTAGAATTGTCCTTATTAATTTAGCAAACTTATTCAGGTATTTTACTGCTTCATCACCTTTACTATTTAATATATAATGCTGTATGGAGTTTAATGAGTTAAATACAAAATGTGGATTCATCTGCGCGCGCAATGCTTTTAACTCGGCTTTCGAAATTTCCACCTGCTGTTCAAATTCCACCTGTTGTTTCCGCTTAATCTGCCTTACTCTTACGCTAAAAATAACTATTACAATTGTTGAGATTGATGCTATACATAGTAAGATAAACCACCAAGTTTTATAGTATGGTGATTTTACAGTAAAAGAAAAAGTAGTTGGTTCAACATTCCAAACACCTTCGTTATTGCAACTTTTTACTTTAAAAATATATTTTCCTGGAGGCAAATTATCATATTTTGTATTATTGATTTCTGTATTTGGGCTCCAGTTCTTATCATAATTTTCCAGTTTATAGGAATACAAAACCTTTTCGGGAGCTGTTAAACAAATTCCATCAAAATAAAAACTAATATTATTTAAATAGTAAGGTAAAACTGCGCCATCTGCCAAAGCTGTATCATTATATGCTAACTTAATATTGGTAATTAATGTTTTTGATAAATTGTCATTTTCAATAAATTCTTTTGGAGAATATTTAACCAAACCATTCACGGTTCCAAACCATATAGTACTATCTGTATCTTCAAAGATGCCATGTGAATTTGACTCTACTCCCGAAAAACCATCATTTTTACCGTATTTCAAAATATCAATAAAATCATACCTCAATTTATTTAAATCGATTCTATTAATTCCCTGATTAGTTCCTACCCATAAATAATTATTATCTTTTGTAATTCCAATAGCATAAACTAATTCCGAACTTAATCCCTCTTTCTCCGAAATTAATTTATAACTATGTTTATCAGGGTTAAACATCATTACCCCATTCATAGTAGCTGCATATAAATTACCATGTTTATCTTTACACAAATCTAATGCAGTTGCAATAGGTTCGGGCGAAGAAATTAACTGTCTCTTAAATTGATTATTTTCCAGTTTATATAATCCTTCCAGATATGTGCCTGCCCATATTATTCCTTTATCGTCTTCAATAATACTCCATACAGCGTATCCTTCTTTTTCTGTTGTTTGTACTGGAAGTTTATAATACGTTGTCGAATATGCATTCCCGTTTTTT
>JAEUTR010000312.1 GCA_016787365.1 Bacteroidia bacterium | reverse complement strand
AATAGTGCAGAAGAATTAAAGGTTTCTTTATATCCGTCTTCTTTATATAAAGAGTTTTTTGATGAAAATATCCATGAAATTTTTGGAAAAATAAAAATTAATGACAGTATTTGTGGCATTGTTTATTTGATTCCAGGGGATATATTATTTCCTATATTAATAACTTATAATGAACAAGGGAAAAAGATTGATACCCTTGAAATGGTTCATTTGCCAGGTGGAAGCGATGGGTATAATGCGAATGGATCATCCTACTTAGTAATGAATGAAAATCTGGAAATACAAATAACTGATACCATCAATACATTTGAAAGAGATAGTTTGACAAAAATTATTGAAAGCACTAGAGAAACAAAAGTTGTGATTGAAAAATATCGAGTGAACTATATTGGTAAAATTATTGCTCATGATTAAGAAACAGATTTTTATTGAAGGGAAAAACATTAAGAATTTGGAGTCTTTTTTTGAGGAAATAGATCGTGTGTTAACTAAAGATTTGGATTGGGATACAGGACACAATTTAAATAGCTTTAATGATTTATTATATGGAGGTTTTGGTGTGCATGCATGATTATGAAGAATCCATTGAATTGATTTGGAAAGATTTTAATGAAAGTCAAAGTTGTTTAAGTGAAGACTTACTTTCGAGCATTTTAAATTTAATTCGTTCCCACTTGCATATAGAGTTAATGTTAATTGATTAATGAGAGCTTATCTTCGTTAATTTGCATCTCGTCATTGCGAACGGAGTGAAGCAATCTCAAACGTAGGTTTTATAATAAGTGTGAGATTACTTCGTCGCTGAAAAAGCTCCTTGCAATGACGTTGCCGCAGGATTACAAATCCAGCGGAGCGGGGTTTTTAACCATAATACACCTGTCAGGTTTATAGCACCGTTCATAAAACCTGACTGGTGTATTAAAGCTTAAAACAAAAAAACCTCACATTTCTGCGAGGGTTTCTTTTTTATATTGTTTAATATTAATCTACGTTATCGTGTAAAAACGAGTTGTTTGGTCTAATCTCATTATTCTCTCCTAATGTATAACGAGATACTTGAGAATCAGTTGAAGGCGTAGAACTTGTATTATCTAAGTTTACTTGCTTACGTTGCCAAGCAGAAGTTTTTTCTAAGTCGTTTAAACCTTCAGGAGTTTTCATTTTCAATGTCAACTCTTTTAATTTTTTAATACGCTCTTGTGCCAAACGAATTTGCTCTTCACGGCTATTGCTTTCTGCTTGGATGATTTCGTTTACTTCTGCTTCATTAGAAGAAATATCATTAATAATAAATTCTTGTTTAGAAGCTTCTACTACTGTTTCAGTTACAAATGTTGCAGGAGTTTCATTCACTGGCTCATCTAAAGAATACACTTTAAAAGCTGGTTTTTCTTCTTCAACAATTTCGTTTACAATTGGAGCAGTTGGCTCTTCAACTTTATTAGTGATTGGAGTTTCAACTGTTTCTTCTTTTACAAAAATAAACGGTTCGTTAGTTTGTATTTCATCAATAATAGAAGTTTGTACTGGTTCTACTTTAGCAACAGTAGGCTCATCTAAACGAACAATTTTACGTTCTGCAAAAGTTGGTGCTTCGTAACCTGAATTAATTTTTGAATTAAATCCTGTTGCAATAATTGTTACTGATACGTTATCACCTAAAGATGGATCAGTACCGTAACCTGTAATTAACTCTGCAGTACCGCCAGCTGCTTCTTGAATAAAGTCAGTAATCTCACCAAACTCATCCATTTCAATATCATCGCTACCGCTCATGATATTTAATAATACATGACGAGCACCGGAAATATCGTTATCATTTAATAATGGAGAAATTAATGCATTCTCTACAGCACGCAACGCACGTTTCTCGCCACTTGCAATAGCAGAACCCATGATAGCAACACCGCTATCTTGCATTACTGTTTTCACATCATTAAAATCTACATTCACATGCATATGTAAACTGATGATTTCTGCAATTGATTTTGCTGCACTCGTTAACACGTTATCAGCATGAGCAAATGCTTCCGTCATTTTTAAGCTTCCGTAAATTTCACGTAGTTTATCGTTACCAATAACAATTAACGTATCTACGTATTTTTTCATCTCTTCTAAGCCTTTCTCAGCTTGTTCTCTACGTTTTTTTCCTTCAAAAGAAAAAGGAATCGTCACGATACCAACTGTTAAGATACCTAGCTCTTTTGCAATCGACGCAATGACTGGAGCAGCTCCAGTACCTGTACCACCGCCTAAACCAGCTGTGATAAATACCATTTCGGTATTGTCTTTTAATAAGTCTTTAATTTCTTCAATGCTCTCTAAAGCAGAGTCGCGACCAACCTCAGGTTTAGCACCTGCTCCTAATCCTCTAGTTAAAGAGTTACCTAATTGTATTTTATGAGGCACTGGGCTTTTGCCTAATGCTTGTTTATCGGTATTGCATATAATGAAATCTACACCTTTAATTCCTAAACGGAACATGTGATTAACAGCGTTACTTCCGCCGCCACCAACGCCAATTACTTTAATAATTGAGCTTTCTTCTTGTGGTAATTCAAATTGCATCATGGTATGTAGTTTTTGTTGTTATTATTATGTTTTGTTATGGCTTCTCGACTACGCTCGAAGTGACAAGCCAATCTTTAATCTTATGTCTTTTATCTTTAATCCGGTTCTATTCAACATCGTCGCTCATCCAATCCTTAGCTTTGCTAATTAAGGAGTCGAAGAAGTTTCCTACTTTTTGTTTTGAGTGACCAGTTACTTTTTTCTCTGCTTTTTGTTTTGATTCTACTGTTTCTACTAACACTTTTTCTTCAACCGCTTTAGTAGAGTTAGAACCGCGTTTTAATTCGCGTTCGTATTTTTCAATACCTTTCATTACCAAGCCCACACCTGTTGCGTACATTGGATTTTTTAATTCATCGTCAGCACCAGCTAAGTGTTCGTTTGGTGTTCCAATGCGGCAATCCATACCAGTGGTTAACATCACTAATTGAGGTAAGTGTTTTAATTGAGCGCCACCACCTGTTACAACGATGCCACCAGCTAATTTGCGTTCGAAACCAGAAGATTTAATTTCAAATAACACGAACTCTAAAATTTCTTCCATGCGCGCTTGAATAATTTGCGCTAACGTATTTACAGAAATTTCTTTGTGTGGACGACCTCTTAATCCTGGGATGGAGATCACCTCGTTCATTTGATTTTCTTGTGCTAAAGCCGAACCGAAACGCATTTTTAATTGCTCCGCTTGTGTTTTGATAATGCCACAACCTTCTTTAATATCATCTGTAATGATGTTGCCACCAAAAGGAATTACAGCTGTGTGACGAATAATGCCATCGTAGAAAATAGCGACGTCAGTAGTACCACCACCAATATCTACTAAAACCACACCAGCTTCTTTTTCTTCATCACTTAAAACTGCATCAGCACTTGCTAATGGTTCTAAGTGTAAATCAACGGTTGTTAATTTTGCTCTATCTACACATTTGAAAATATTTTTTACTGCACTTACTTGTCCAGTAATGATATGGAAATTTCCTTCTAAACGAATACCAGAATGTCCGATAGGATTACGGATTCCGCTTTCGTTATCAATAATATATTCTTGAGGAATCACATGAATAATTTCTTCACCCGGACTCATCACTAAACGGTGCATGTTATCAATTAATTGGTCCACGTCGTTTTGAGAAACTTCTTCCTCTAATGATTTACGAGTTACCATACCGCGATGTTGCATACTTTTGATATGCTGCCCAGCAATACCAACAATTACTTCTTCAATATCAATATTTGCTTTATCACCGGCAATTTTAATGGCTGCTTTGATTGACTCAATAGTTTGCTCAATATTAGCCACTACACCTCGGTGCACGCCTAATGATTCAGACTTACCAATACTTAAAATTTCCACTTTACCGTGATCGTTTTTATAACCAACTATAGCGGCAATTTTAGTTGTTCCAATGTCAAGACCTACTACTAGTTCTGCATTTTCTGGCATTTGTTTTTGTGCTGGTTTATTGTCCATAAACTTATTTTTTAGTGCAAACCACTTGGTTTTTATATTTTATATTAATAGTTGAGTATTTATTCCAACCATCTGTTTTATTTAATCCTTCTGTATAAAATAGTTTTAGCTTTTCAAACTTCTCTTCAAAATCTTTTGCTTCGCCAAAAATGATTTTATGATTTCCGATAGAAGGGTATAATTCCAACTCCTTATCGGGCGTTACATTTATTTGATGTATCAGGCTTGCTAACACGGAGTCTTTAGCAATAAAGGCAGAGATAGTATAAATATCATCTAACACACTTACTTTACTAAACACCTCATGTTTGGTGATGTCGTTTACCGAAAACTGATAACGTGATGCAAATGGTTCGACAATGTATCCGGTTGCAATTAACACACGCGCCGTGTATTTATCGCTTAAAGGCATTAGTTTTGATTTATCATCAATGTAATAACTTTCTCCATCTAAGTTCATTACCCGAACTAGTGGTGTGCGTTGTGTTACATCAATGTTTACATCTCCATTTACATCTACGGCAATGTCTGCATTTTCAACAGCAGGGTGAGAGTTTAAAGCTTTCTCTAAACCATTCACATCAATATTTTTTAAAGAAGTGTTTAAAATAGAATCGTTTCTTTCTTTGAAAAATTCTTTCACATCCTCTTCATCAATAAAGGTGTTAACCTCTGTGTTGTTTACCGACACGTATAAGTTTTCAGCTATCACGTTTTTTTCTTTGCCGGTGGCAAAAGCTAAAGACGCTAGTAGACCTGATAATCCAATAATCCAAAGAACGATAACTACTATTTTTCTAAAATTAATTTTTTTCATTTTGTGTTGCTTGTTTCCCTTCGACTCCGCTCAGGGTGACAAGTCTTTTATATTTTCAGTCCCTTCAATCTCTCTAATCTTTTTTGTTCCTTAAGTCCCTTCTGTCAACATCTTCTCAATTGGTTCAATCAAACTGTCTATATCTCCTGCACCTAATGTCATTAATACCTGTGGTGGATGTGTTTTTAAAAAGTCAAGCACATTTTCTTTTTTTACTAAAAACCTGTTGGCGCTTTTCATTTTATCTAACAACATCTGCGAATTGATTCCTTCGATTGGTTTTTCTCTGGCAGGGTAGATATCTAACAACACACATACATCCAACAAATCTAAACTCTCCGCAAAGCCATCTGCAAAATCACGGGTGCGTGAAAATAGATGAGGTTGAAAAATGCCCGTTACTTGTTTATCAGGATATAATTGTTTTGCTGCGGTAATGGCAGCTCTTAATTCTTCCGGATGATGAGCATAATCATCTATGTACACAACCGATTTTGATTTTACTCGGTAATCAAATCTTCGTTTCACTCCTTTAAAAGAACGTAAGGCTTTGTTTATCACATCGCCCTTAATGCCTAATTGTTGCGCAACGGCTATCGCTGCAATCGAATTTTCCACATTGTGTAAGCCTGGTAATCCAATGGCTACGTGGCTTACAGACTCTATAGGACTGATGATGTTATAACAAAATTCACCATCAGAAATGTGTATAGAATCGGCAGAAT
>JAEUTR010000310.1 GCA_016787365.1 Bacteroidia bacterium | reverse complement strand
TTATCATTTTCACTTTTATTTTTTTGATTTGTGGAAAGAACATAAGATGTTTGAATTATGAATTTTATCAGAACATCTTTTTTGCGGTATGATAATTCTGTTTTTGTTTCTGTTCCTCTGCTATATACTTCGGCTATGTTTGCAGGAATCCAGTATACGTTTTTTCCGGGTTGCCATGCAATCCAGTTTGTAGTATGCCTGTTAAAATATGTAGCTTCAGTTAATACATTAAAATTATTTTTTTTGTAGTTGTATTCAATACCTCCTTCAAACTCATAACCATCTTCCGGTTTTAAATTGGGATTGCCGCCCGGGTTCCAATATAAATCATTTAATGAGGGTTGTCTGTATGATTTATTGGCATTTATTTTTAAAGCTATTTGTTTGGTTAATTGATAATGAATGCCTGTGTTTCCCGTAAAGGGTATTTCGGTTTGGCTGGTAAATTCTTTTCTTACTGATACATTGTAATTTAATTTAGAATTCAATAAGCTTAATTTATAAGCTACAAAAAATGCCAGTTTATTTAACTGATAATTGTAAAGGGTATCTTTTTTTGCTTCCTGAGAAAATAACGAAGACAAGTAATTTGTGAAATTAATTCCGAAATTGAATTTATGATTTTTATAAGATAAAAAATTATCACTTTCGGCTATAAATGTATTGATGTTGTTTTTACTGATTAAAATATTTGCTGCACTATCTGTATAATTTAGTTTATCATTAAAGTAACCTAAACGTATGGTGGAATTTATGCGGTGTTTTGAATAGTTCCAGTCGGCATTTAATTTTAAATTTTCATCTTCCTGATTTTTTTTACTGTTTAATGAGGTGATGGAGGGTAAATTTCTGTGCATATGATTGTACCACGCACGTATATTTATTTTTTGTGACGTATTGATTAAAAATGAAAGTTCTTGCATTAAACCTTTTGCCACATAATCTGCATGAGATAATTGTTTATTTGGATTTTCTTTATCTGTTGTATCCTTGTATTTGTAATTGTTTTCAGAACCATTATAGTATACTTTTGTATTAGAAACTATTTTTTTATAGCTTAATAAAACCCCTGTGGCAATTTTTTTTGTATCAAAACATCCAACATTCATTTGAAGTTTTGTTTTAAATCCCTGGTTAAATAATACTTTGTTTTGTAAATGAATACTTCCGCCAATAGCTCCGCTTCCCCACATAGCGCTACCGCCGCCATATTCTAAAGAAACATCATTAAAAAATAGGGTAGGAATAATACTTAAATCATTTTGCCCGAGCATTGGATTTTGAATATTTAATCCGTTCCATAATAATGCTGTATGACTTGCATTGCCACCCCGCATACTGGTAGATGCGATATTACCATTTCCGTATGATTTAATATGTATGGTTGATTGAGAAGAGAGTAAGTCGGCTAAAGATGTTGTGCCGTATCTGGCTAACGTTAAACTATCAATTGCAATTGTTTTTTTTGATGTTTCTAAAAACTCATGTTTAGATTGGATAATAGTAACTTCCGGTAAATGATGCAGACTTGTATCTTCATTTTGTGAATAGCTATTATATTGTGATAAAAATAATATCACAAAAAAGCATAAGCGATTGTGTAAGTTGTTAGTGCAATATGTTTTTAAACAGCTCAATGAGTGATCATTTACCTTATAATTAATAATTGCCAAAAGGGAAAAAATAAAAAAACAGCATGTTGCCTCAACATCCATTTTTTTGTTAGCCTTTGTTTCCCCGAAAGCTTCAAAATGCATATTGGCAGGTCTTCTGACTCGTCTTTTGTCTTTAAGCCTTCCCATCATTTAACGACAGTGGCGTGTTTTAAAAACAGTATTTAAGACTTACAGCAGCGGGCACTGTTCATGAATTTCACATGATTCCCTTTTAATTTTTGATGTTATTTAAAACACCCAAAAACCAAATTGCGGTACAAATGTAATTAATTATAAAATAAAAAAGCACATTTATTTAAAAATGTGCTTTTAATAATAAAAATATCAATGAGGTTATGTTCCCGACAACATGGTCCAGCTTACGTTTTCGGGATGTTCTTCGGGTTTAATACTTAATACAGGAACTTTTGAATGATGAATAACCTGTAAAGCGTATGGTCCCAAAAAGAAACCGCTTAACTCAGCGTCCTGATCTGTCATAATGGATATTAAATCACCACCAATCTTTTCGCTATACTTCACAGTTTCAACGGCTCTGTTTTTTACATTTTCTATTAATTCTGTAGAGCAGGCAACACCTTTATCTTTTGCTGCTGTAGCAACCTGGTGTAACATCACTTCCATAGCCGGTTTTTTACTGGCTTCATCATCAGCTAATAATCCTACAGCATAAACATGAGCAACAAATTGTTTTGCTAATTCTAATGTGTAAACTACTTTATGCCTTGTATGTTCTGAGGTGTCAATGGGTAAAATAATTTTTTTGTAACCTAGTTTGTCAGCTTGCTGACTCATAGATAAAACAGGACAAGGACTTTTTGTAAGCACTTTTAAAGCATTACTTCCAATAGTTAAATCTTCCCATGAGCTATAACCATGAGTTCCCATAACAATTAAACCAGCATTTAATTCTTTTGCAATTTTTATAATTTCACTCGTAGGATTGCCAGAGTTAACAACAGTTGTTACGTTTACGCCATATTCGCTTTTTATATCGGAAGCCAGTTCATTTAATTTATTTTGAACACTGTCAGATGCTTTTTCAATATTGTCTAATGTGATACTTGGAGTAAAAACATTAAATTTTTCCCAATGTTTGGTAATGATGTGTACTAAATAAATTTCTCCTTTAGTATATTGAGCTAAAAAGGCACCATGCTTAATTGCCAGATAAGATGTTTCTGAAAAATCTGTAGTAATGATAATTTTGTTTGTGTTTAGATGTATCATAGTGTTTCTGGATTTTGGTTTAGTGTGATGTAAATTTAATAATTTTTTAATTAAATATATTTTATCGGTTTTTTAATGGCTGATGTTTCCCAATTTTTCAGGCTCGTGTTTGTGTTTAAATAACACAGCAAACAATAGGGCAATAATAAGCGCATATACGGCAAACGTTAGCCATATGTTGTGCCAATTTTTACCTGTTGCTGATGTAAAAAAGTGGTCGATAATGTAACCGCTTGTAATACTTCCAAACACTGCTCCAAATCCGTTCGTCATCATCATAAATAATCCCTGAGCAGATGAACGGATGGTTGAATCGGTTGATGTTTCAACAAACAATGAACCTGAGATATTGAAAAAGTCAAAAGCCATACCATATACAATGCACGACATAATAATCATCCATAAGCCGTCTGTAGGATTTCCGTAGGCAAATAACCCAAATCGTAAAACCCAGGCAAGCATACTAAATAACATGACTTGTTTGATGCCAAATTTTTTCAGAAAAAAAGGAATAGCTAAAATAAATAAGGTTTCCGAAATTTGAGAAATAGACATGATAATAGTGGAATATTTGACAACAAATGAATCAGCATATTCCGGTTGAAGTTTGAAGTCATCTAAAAACACATCACCGTACGCATTGGTGAGTTGCAATGCAGCTCCCAAAAACATACTAAAAATAAAAAACAAAGCCAGTTTATAATTAGCAAATAATTTAAATGAACTTAAACCAATTAAATCAACAAACGATTTATTTTTTTCGGTACTGTGTTTTGGTTCACATTTTGGTAATGAGAAAGCATAAATTCCTAAGCCAATAGCTGCAACAGCTGCAATGTAAAATTGGTTTTCGGATGCTTTGTTACCTGATAAATTTGTCATCCACATTGCTACAATAAAGCCAATGGTTCCCCAAACTCTGATTGGAGGAAAATCTTTTATAACATCCAGATTATTGTTTTTTAAGGCGTTATATGCAACCGAATTAGATAGGGCAATAGTTGGCATATAAAAAATCATAGCTACTAAAATCACCCAAAAAAAATCTGAGGGATCATTAATTTGAGGAACATATATTAATGTTAATCCTCCCAGTATATGAAGTATACCATACAATTTTTCTGCATTTAGCCATCTATCGGCAATAATACCACATAGAGTAGGCATAAAAATAGAGGCGATGCCCATGGTAGAAAAAATAGCGCCAAACTGAGTTCCATCCCATTGTTTGGTACCAAACCAATAATTAGCAACAGTAATTAACCAAGCGCCCCAAACAAAAAATTGCAAAAAGCTCATGATAATCAACCGCATTTTTAAATTCATAACTGTCGTTTAAATTATTACAACAGCAAGATAGAAAAAAAGATTTATAATGTAACTAAAACTTGTATTGGGTATTATAATTTTCAAAATCAGGAAATTATGAGCATTAAACACATTATCGCAGTATTATTGGTAAACTTTTTTATTTTTAAAAGTAGTGGTGGTAAAACTTCTGTACCAATTCAAAAAGCATTTGATAAAAAGTACATAACGGCAAAAGCTGTTTGTAAAGGTGGGTTGGAACTGAATTATTTGGTTACTAATTTATTAAAAGATTCTCTTGTGATATTTGTACCTGCCGGATGGCGTTTTAATTCGAATGCAGGAAAAGAGGATTATCAGGATATTTTATTAGCACATGACGAACTATTGGTATTAAAACCAAAAGAACACAGAACATTTGAGGTAAAAGGATATTGTTGTGAAGCAACCAAAGCCGGTCCTAAAAGTGGCGTGCCTTATACGGTAGGAAAAATGGCCGATAGCAGTCTGGTAAATTTGGCCCGTTACCTTAACACACATAAAGTGGATTCAAATACCGAACAATATAGTGTTTGGGCTGTGAGTGATGGTAAAGAAACGGCAAATATTACACATCATAATGATTCTATAGCTTCATTACTAAGAACCTTTGTAGCAAGGCTTAAAGGCGAGCCTTTGCCATGGTATACTTTATTAAAAAGAGCCAAGATTACAGGTTCGGGAGAGGTTCATGATCACCCTGTAAAATTTAAGGCCAATATAAATTATGCTTTAGCTGAAAAATGTTATTCATATTGTTATATTATTGATGCAAACGGACAAAAAGTATCACAGATATTTGGAAAGTGGTTGTTACCCGAAAATAATGAGTACGAAGCCACTTTTAGTGTGGCAGGATTGCAAAAAGGAGAGTACAAATTGGTATTAGAAGGAAAAAACGTTCCCTTGTTTGAAAAAGCCTTTAAAATTTAACTTTAAATTATTGATATACAGAGTTTTGAATTGATGTCGTAAATTATGTGTTTTTTAAATGATTCATTAGCATAATTCAATTATTTTTTTACTTTTGCAGAAAAATTAAAGTATAAAATTATGTATTGGACATTAGAATTAGCATCGTGGTTGGAAGATGCGCCTTGGCCGGCAACTAAGGATGAGTTAATCGATTTTGCTATTCGGTCTGGTGCGCCAATGGAAGTAATAGAAAATTTACAAGAAATGGAAGACGAAGGTGAAGCTTACGAAACCATTGAAGAAATTTGGCCGGATTATCCAACAAAAGACGATTTCTTTTTTAACGAAGATGAATATTAA
>JAEUTR010000292.1 GCA_016787365.1 Bacteroidia bacterium | reverse complement strand
TCTTCTATTTCATCAGAGAATTCAATTAAGTCAACATCTTCAACATCTGCTGCAGCATCTTCATTGTCACGGAATACATCAATTTCGTAACCAGTTAATTTACCAGCTAATTTAATATTAAAACCTCCTTTACCAATTGCTAACGAAATTTGATCAGGCTTTAAAAACACCTCTGCACGTTTAGTATCTTCATTTAATTTAACTGAAGTTACTTTTGCTGGGCTTAATGCACGTTGAATTAACAATTGTGCATTAGATGTGTAATTAATCACATCAATGTTTTCGTTTTTCAATTCACGAACAATACCATGGATACGAGAACCTTTCATACCAACACAAGCTCCAACCGGATCAATACGATCATCGTACGATTCAACGGCTACTTTTGCTCTTTCGCCTGGCTCACGAACAATTTTCTTAATGGTAATTAAGCCATCAAATACTTCAGGAACTTCCATTTCAAATAAACGCTCTAAGAAAGAAGGTGCTGTACGAGACATGATTACCGAAGGCGTACCGTTTTTTAACTCCACTTTATAAACAACTGCTTTTACTGAATCTCCTTTTTTGAAGAAATCAGAAGGAATTTGTTCTGTTTTTGGCAATAATAATTCGTTACCTTCATCATCCAACAACATAATTTCTTTTTTCCAAACCTGATAAACCTCAGCGTTGATAATGTCTCCAACGCGCTCTTTGTATTTATTGTAAATACCAGTTTTTTCTAATTCAAGAATTTTTTGAACTAAATTTTGACGTACTGATAATACATTACGACGACCAATTTCATCTAATTTTACTAATTCAGTTACCTCTTCACCAATTTCAAAATCAGGCTCAATTTTATGAGCATCTGTTAAACTGATATGTTTGTTTGGATCATAATCAAAAGAATCTTCGGCAAACTCATCATCTACAATCGTTCTGTTTTTATAAATCTCGATATCTCCTTTATCAGGATTTACGATAATATCAAAGTTTTTATCTGAACCATATTTTTTGATTAACATGGTACGAAATACATCTTCGATGATGCTCATTAACGTTGCGCGATCAATGTTTTTGTCTTCTTTAAATAACGAGAATGATTCAATTAAATTTACACTTTCCATTGTTTTGTTTTTTTAAAATGGTAATACTGATTTTGTTTCTTTTATTTGATTATATGTTAGGGTTACGTCTTCTACTACTGTATGATTTCCTTTTCCAACTGTTTTTTTCTCTCTTCTTGTCTCTTCAACTACAAATTCGCTTTCGTTGGCATTTTTTAAAATTCCTTCGTGTTTAACACCTTCTTTTGTTACTACTTTTACTTTAGTGCCAATATATTTTTTGTACTGGTTTAATACTTTAAACGACTCAGTTGCTCCGGGCGACGACACCTGTAATTCAAAATCTTCTTTTTCTCTATCCAAACTACCTTCAATATGTCTGCTTAATGCAACGCAATCAGCAATTACTACATGATTAGGCGCATCGATATAAATTTCAATTTTATTGCCAGTCAATACTTTTACATCTACCAAAAACTTGTCGGTTCCTGCAAAGTGCTCTTCAATTAAATCTACTATGGTCTGTTTTTTTATCATTTTTACAAAATAAAAAAGGGACTTATCTGTCCCTCATCTTTTCTATCTTCTAATTTTCGGATACAAATGTAAGTATATCTTTGTTAAAAACCAAATAATATTATAGCAACTAATTACACTTTTAAGCGTTAAATTAGATAAGCAGTCCCCGGAAAGATACGTTTAACCGTTTTTTATTTCTTACCGTCCCCTCTTAGAAATAAAGGACACAACATTAAGAATCATGAAAACAATAAAAAAAGCAGCAACCCGTGGCACTTTACTTACTATTTTATCACTACTGACTACATCATTGGCTTTTTCGCAAGAGAAAAGTAAATTTTTAAATGAAAAGCCCGAAGACTTGATTGTGAGCGGTTACATTATTGGCGGAGTAGCCATATTTGGTATTTTAATTTTTGTAATTTCAAAAATTGTAGCCAAATATTCGAAAGAAGAAGATTCCGGCAGAAGAATTAACAGGCAAATTCCACATCGCCACCATCACCACAGGGTGGTTAAAAAGTCCTCATAAGAGCATTTAAAAAGGTTGTTTCTAAACCCATTTTACTAATTTGAATTGGTAAAAAAAGCCATTATTTAATTAATCGTCTGATAAACAGTTAATTACTTAGCGGCTTTTTTTTTTGATATTTGTTTCATACCATTATCTTTGTCCCGAATTTTAAAACTAAAACACAATGTCAGACATTTCATCAAAAGTAAAATCTATTATCGTAGATAAATTAGGTGTAGAAGAAAAAGAAGTAACTCCAACAGCAAGTTTCACTAACGACTTAGGAGCAGATTCTTTAGATACAGTAGAATTAATCATGGAATTTGAAAAAGAATTTAATATCGCTATTCCAGACGATCAAGCTGAAAAGATTGCTACTGTAGGAGATGCTATCTCTTATATTGAAGCAAACGCAAAAAACTAAGAACTCACTTTTTTAAAAATTATTCTTTATGCAATTTAAGCGCGTAGTAGTTACGGGACTTGGTGCTGTTACACCTTTGGGCAGTAATGTTAACGATTATTGGACAAATTTAATTAATGGCGTAAGCGGTGCCGCACCTATTACTCGTTTTGATGCATCTAAATTTAAAACTCGCTTTGCTTGCGAAGTAAAAGGTTTTAAACTGGAAGATTATTTCGACAGAAAAGAAGCTCAACGTTTAGATGCTTTCTCTCATTACGGTATTGCAGCCTCTGTGCAAGCAGTAACTGATGCCGGATTAGATGCAGAAGGTATTGATAAAAACGAAATTGGTGTTATCTGGGGATCAGGTATTGGTGGTTTAGACACTTTTCAAACTGAAACATTTAACTTTGCAAAAGGTGATGGTACTCCTCGTTTTAACCCATTCTTTATTCCAAAAATGATTGCTGATATATGTTCAGGACATATATCTATGCGTTTTGGATTCAGAGGCCCAAACTTTACAACTGTTTCTGCTTGTGCTTCTTCAACATCTGCATTAATTGACGCTTTTACTTATATTAAATTAGGGAAAGCAAATGCCATTGTAGCTGGTGGATCTGAAGCGGCTATTAATGAAAGTGGTATTGGCGGCTTTAATGCCTGCCAGGCTATGAGTACCAGAAATGAAAGTCCTGAAACTGCCTCACGCCCATATGATGTAGACCGTGATGGTTTTGTGTTAGGAGAAGGCGGAGTTGCCTTAATTTTAGAAGAACTGGATCACGCCCTTGCAAGAGGTGCAAAAATTTATGCTGAAATTATTGGTGGTGGTATGAGTGCTGATGCACATCATATTACAGCTCCACATCCTGAAGGATTAGGTGCTACACTGGTAATGCAGCGTGCATTAAAAGATGCTGAAATTTCTCCGGAAGTAATTGATTATATTAATACTCACGGAACAAGTACTCCTTTAGGCGACCTAGCTGAATTGAAAGCTATTACGACTGTGTTTGGCGAACAAGCATATAAGATGAATATCAGTTCAACAAAATCAATGACAGGTCATTTATTAGGTGCTGCTGGTGCTATTGAAGCAATGGCTACTGTGTTAGCAGTTCAAAACGATATTGTTCCTCCAACAATTAACAATGTTAATCCAGATCCGGGTTTAGATCCACGTCTAAATTTAACGTTTAACAAAGCTCAAAAGCGTACCATTAATTATGCAATTAGTAATACGTTTGGTTTTGGTGGACATAATGCTGCGGTTGTTGTAAAAAAATACAAGCCTTAATATATTGCTTTGATAAAACTTTTATCAGCTTTAACACCACTCAACAAACAAGACAAAGAGTTTAAACAAAAACTCAGAAATATTTTAGGATTTAGTCCTAATAATATTGCTTTGTATAAACAAGCGTTTAGACATAGCAGTTCATCTAAAGAAATTACAGAACATTTACAAAGCAATGAACGTTTAGAATTTTTAGGCGATGCTATTCTGGGCGCCGTAGTTGCCGAGTATTTATTTAAACTTTTTCCAAAAAAAGACGAGGGTTTTTTAACACAAATGCGAAGCCGTATTGTGAACGGGCAGAATTTATTTTTACTTTCTAAAAAATTTGGCTTTGATATACTTCTTAATTCACGCTTAACTAAAAAAGAAAAAATAAGTTCCAGTGCTTACGGAGATGCTTTTGAAGCCTTTATCGGTGCCGTATTTATGGATAAAGGATTTGATGTAACGCGGAAATTTATTTTAAATCGTATCATCAAATCGCATTTGGATATTAATGAGCTATTACAAAATGATACGGATTACAAATCGCAGTTTCAGATTTTAATGCAACGACAAAAAAAGCAATTTGAATATACTATCCTAAAAGAAGAACATAACGGCAAAGAAAAGACATACTCTATACAATTATCTATTGAAGGTGTCGAGCAAGGCGTATTCGAGCATAAATCAAAAAAAATAGCTGAGCAAAAGGTGGCACAATTGGTTTTAGAGAAAATCACAAAAGAAAAATAACAACTACTTTGTTACCGAATACAACAATCCGTTTCCTTTATTATACTTTCCAAATATTTTTAAAATATAATTGATATTATCTGTTTGAATAAAGTCCGGGCATTTTTCAATGGCCGTATAATTTTCATGCTCCCATCGTAAACCATAGATTGTTACTCGAATGTCACTATCGTGAGCTGTTTTAATTTGAGTGCTAGATATATTTTTATTGTTCATTGATAAACCATAAAAATCATGTTGTTTAGCTTTACTTAAACCGTCTTCGAAATTATCAGCAAGAATAAAAAGTTTTGTGTCACTTTTTATGTCTTTTATGATTTGTAAAAAATCATCAAAAGGATTTTCAATAAATACATTACTTCCAATGTCATATTTATTCATCGTGTTTATTAAAGTACGTGCATACATTTTATAATATGCTGTATTCCCAAACGTATTTAATTTACAGTCCCAAGTAAATGTATATTTTTTTGGATTAGGGATTTTAGCAATAAAATCATCAAATGACATTAATTTTTCATTTTTAAAAATGGTCGATTTTATTTTACAATTTTTTATTTCTTCCCAAGTCCAATCACCAATAATTCCAGAACACAATGTTGATTCTTCTAAAAATTTATCATGAATAATAACCATCACAGAATCTTTAGTAATTTGAATGTCCATTTCTGTTCCATCGGCACCTCTTTTCAAGCAAGATTCAAAACTAACCCATGTATTAATTGGATAAATTGAATAGAAGCCCATACCCGCATGACCAAAACATCCTATTTTATTATTATTGAGATTATTTAATTTGAATATTGCGGGATCTTTTACGCAAGAAACGTTTAACAATAAAAATAATATGGAGCAAAATCGTAACAATTTAATAAATAATGATACCCGTAATATAAGAATAATTAATTTTTCAGAAGAGTAAGGCTTGGTACAGACTACGTGAGCATTAATTTTTTGGCACTTAATACCTTTACAATTTGCTCAATAAGAAAAGGTACAAAAACAAAACCCACTTGTTGTAACAAGTGGGTTTTGTTTTTTAATAATAAATTTTAGTGATGAGCTTCTTCAGCATGACCTGTTTCTGCATGTTCTGCTTCGTGAGCAGCCGCTGCGTCATGGTGACCGTGCCCTGCTTTTAACTCTTCCTGTTGTTTAATTAAAATAGGATCGACTTTAGTTCTATTAACAGCTTCTCCACTATATACACCTTCATCCAATACAATAAAAATAGTATAAGACATGAAAAT
>JAEUTR010000285.1 GCA_016787365.1 Bacteroidia bacterium | reverse complement strand
TATGTTCTTTTAATGTGCCGTTTGCTTTGATTTGTAAAGCAGTTACATTTCCTTCAGTTGTAGAAAATAATTTCTTTGCGCTGACAGGCTTTTCTTCGGTGTGGGACGATTTTATGTTCATGATAATTGTTTTAAAACGTTAATTTATTTTTTATTTAGTGAATCCCATTTATTATACCAGCTATCACTTGATACATCATTATCAAACAAATAACTAGCGATTATTTTTACTTCTTCTTCCTTGAAATTTTGTTTTGGCATTAAACTGAAATTTCTGACCGCTCCTGGCATAATTGACAATTCTTCAGAAGGGTTTTGTACAAATTTCCAAATGGCGTTTACAAATTCAACCTTAGTAATAGAATCTGAAAGATAATGCTCTCTTACCTTAAAAATTGGAGGAGCTAAACGGTTATCAATTTCCATATCAGGATTATGACAACTAAAACATTTATTATTTATCAATTTAAGTGTGTCAATTTCCCTTACCACTAAAAGAGAATCAGATGTTTTGATTACCTTTTGATTTTGTGATTTATTATCGCAACTGGATAAGCATAGGCTAAAAAAAATAGCAAATAAAGTAAGGTATACTGTTTTCATGTTACTCAAAATATATATTGAATGTTTTATAGGAAGCCACTATTTCTTGAAAGGTGTGCAATGCCTCATCGTTATTTTTTGATTTATTCAGTTTGTCTACCATGTCAATGTATGGTAGCAACCATTTATGTAATTCGTCATGCGCTTTTCCTTCCATAGTACAATTAGAAGTTAATAGATCAATATTTTTCTGCAAGCTAGCTCCAAGTTTATTGAAATCATTTAATTCCATGTTTTTAGCTTCAGCTAAACGATTAATATCTGACTCCATATTTCTAATATGTTTCATCATATCTGGAACAACTTTCCATTTAGCTCCGTTATTAAATTCAATGGAGTCACTCTCATCGTGGTGATGTGTAATCTCCTCTGTTACTTCTGATTGTTGACTTTGCAAAGTTTCGCTATTATGCTCTTTTACTGAACTATTACAACCATAAATAATATTCATGAGAATCACAGTTGATATTGCCAAATACTTTTTCATTATGCTGTTTTTTTTGTTATAAAATACCACGATATACCTGCAAATGCTCCCGTAATGGCAATACGTGATAACATAGCTTTAATAGTTTTATGCTCATAAATTCCACCAGAATTAGCATGAATTAAAAGCCCAATAAAACTTACAATTAGAATTGTTGTAGTAATTAATAGTAGTTTTGTAGACCATTTCTTTTCAGTAAATAAGCCATATGCACCTAGCAGATACATAAATGCGGCAATGAAATTAGAAATCACTACAAATAACAAATAATTACCTTCCTTCTCTCTTATCCCAAATAAATCAAAGATCACAGATGTACTCATAAAAAGAGTAATTAATGCAAATAAAGTAAGTATTGTTCCCGAAATTTTTAAAATAATTGTTTTCATGTTTTTATTTTGTTTCTATCATTTTTAATATTCCGCTCAATACTTTATTGCCATCTTTAATTAAATCTGAATTATGACCCGATAGTTTCCATTTAAGAACCGTAATACGCATACCTCCCATGATAATGGTTGTTGTTATTGAAACGCCCACAATCTTACTAAAAGAATCATTTGCCTGACCCTTCTTTACTATATCTTCGATATGATTCTGCATTAATTCCATCATAGATGAAACTGTAGATGATAGCTCTTTATTGAACTGAAAAATACCTTCAGAAAAAATCACACTAACCACCGAAGGCTTTTTTACAAATGTTTTTAATTGCGAATCAAAAAGATCTTTCAAAAGTTCTGATGGGCTGCGATCTTTATTAGAAAGAATTAAACCAAGCCTTTCTTTCATTTCTTCAATAAAATAAGTTAGTAAGCCTAGCAAAATTTCATTCTTGCTTTTAAAATGACGATATAATGCAGCTTCAGATAAATTTAAATCAGCTGCGAGGGTTTTAATAGTTAAATCCTGAATGCCATGCTCATCAATTCTTTTGGTAGCAGCCTCAATGATTTGAATTTGTCTCTCTGTGAATTTATTATTGTTCATTTTCAATTTTCATTTTATAAAAGGATATTCCTAACCAAATAACAGACACTGTCATGCTAATTGCACCAATAAGAACAAAAACAGGTGGTGCGCCAAAGTATACTTCTAATAATATTCCTATTGGCATTAATAAGCCTATTAAGCCTAACCAAGAAATTACCGTTGTGTTTTTAAGTTGATTTTTAAAGTGTAATAGCAAGTAGCCTATTAAAATATTTAAGAATGCAAATAAATTACCGTGTACGTGAGCTAATCTAGTTTCAAAATGCTTACCAATTGAATAAGAATTAATCCACTCTTCCTTACCTGGAGCGAAGTCTCTTAAATAAATAAGTATAAAGCCGTATGCCATAAATAATCCCATTACTAGAAATCCGATAGCTATGTTATTTTTTCCTTTCATAATTTTTAATGTTAGTAAGTATTCACTTACAAATGTATTAAACATTTTAATCCCCCACTATTATTTTAACAATTTTTTAATATGATTTAAATCACTTTAGCTAAATACTAGATTCATATCACGTAATCTGCCAACAGCCAATGAATTGCATAACAAAAAAGACTACATTTGATTTGAAATTATGGCTAATACCAATCCAACAGAATTAGATTTTGCAACTGTCTTTAAAGATACAAGCGGCATCATCATTATAACGATGAAGGATTATCGAAAATTGGATCAATACGATGTTATTAATATCAATTTAGCAATAAGACATAAAGCAGACGGTAAACGTGCCTTAAAATTATTAGATGCCCGTGCCAGTTGGAGCATGGATAAAAAAGCAAAAGAACAAGCAAAAATTGAACATTCGGCTTCTGTTACCAAGGCTAGGGCAATTGTTGTTTCTAACTCTATTACCGTTGCATTTATGAAATTTTTGGATAGTTTTAGTAAAAATGATTATCCCCAAAAGATATTTTCAGATTATGATGAGGCTTATAAATGGCTTATGACTTTTAGATAATTAATAGTGGATTAAAATCTTCTCAGAAAAATACTAAAGGATTGACATGCTCTTTTGAAAAGTTTACAAGAATCTCACAATTTCAAAAATGACATTTTGGGTATTATTATATACCTTTTTATTAAAGCTCTCAAAGAAGCCTTCCTATTTATAAGTTACACCTCAATTTGTCTTATGGGGATGTTTTGAGGGAATAACCATAAAATACAACTCAAAAAATAATAGACTTTATTTTTAATTATTAAACTTAAGTAATTATAAATCAATCCATTAAAATACGCTTCTGTATTCGCCTATCGCCTTTAAACCAAAGGCAAAGTTCGATAAATTTAGGTCTTCGGATCCGTTAATTTTACAAATTTTTCGATGCCGATTCGTAGTTCAGAATACATTATTCTAGGATATAGTATAAATATAATAAAAAGCCATTAATATCAGATTTGACAAGTTGCTTAAGCGTCCAAAAAAAGCAAAATGGATACTTTATGCTGCCTGTTCCTTTGGTGCGCGATATTCCTGCGCAATATTTCATACTTTTTGCTTAATTTTGCTAAAAATTGAATCATTTTGTAAGCTTTTGAAAACTAAGCGAGGTGCTTAAAATCCTGTGTCTTCGCGGACGTACGGGTTCAAGTCCCGTCTGGGGTACACCGCACAAGTCCTTACCAGACTTGTCAAACCGACAGAAAGCCTCTCAGAAATGAGAGGCTTTTTTGTTTATGTAATTTCCTGTTGTGCGGATTGTTGTGCGGTTTTAAAATAAGAAATCATATAAA
>JAEUTR010000252.1 GCA_016787365.1 Bacteroidia bacterium | reverse complement strand
TTAATATTTTAAATTTGTCTCAATATATTTCAACTATTAAAACTTAAACCAATCAACAATTTTATAAATCTATAACTCAATAATTAAAATGACAAAAGTATCAGTTATCGGTGCCGGAAACGTAGGCGCAACATGTGCAGAATATATCGCACAAAGAAGAATTGCAAGTGAAGTTGTAATTTTAGACATTAAAGAAAATTTTGCAGAAGGTAAAGCATTAGATTTAATGCAAACAGCTTCTTTAAACGGATTCAATACTCGTATTAGCGGAAGCACTAACGATTATGCTAAAACTGCTAATTCTGATGTAGTAGTGGTAACCTCTGGTATTCCTCGTAAACCGGGTATGACTCGTGAAGAGTTAATTGGTATCAATGCAGGAATTGTAAAAACAGTTACTGAAAACGTTTTAAAACATTCTCCAAATGCAATCATTATCATCGTATCTAATCCAATGGATACAATGACTTACTTAGCATTAAAAGGAAGTAAATTGCCTAAAAACCGTATCATTGGTATGGGTGGTGCTTTGGATAGCGCACGTTTCAACTGTTATTTATCTCAAGCATTAAATGCTCCAGCAAGTGATGTACAAGGTGTAGTAATTGGTGGACACGGTGATACAACAATGATTCCTTTAACTCGTTTAGCTACTCATAACGGTGTGCCGGTTTCTCAAACATTAGATGCTGATACATTGAAAAAAATTGCTGCTGATACAATGGTTGGTGGTGCAACATTAACAGGTATGTTAGGAACTTCTGCTTGGTATGCACCAGGTGCAGCAGTTGCAACAATCGTTGACGCTATCTTAAACGATCAGAAAAAATTAATTCCTTGCAGCGTATTGCTAGAAGGAGAATATGGTCAATCTGATATTTGCATGGGTGTTCCTGTAATTATTGGTAAAAACGGTTGGGAAAAAATCGTTGACTTTAAATTAAACGACGAAGAAAAAGCATTATTTGCTAAGAGTGCAGATGCTGTAAGAAGCATGAACTCTGTATTATCTTCAGTAACAGCTTAATTATACACTACATAAAAACAAAGCGCGGATTAATTAATCCGCGCTTTGTTTTTATATTCATACAATCATTTTTAAAATGAAACTCACCGGTAAACGTATTTTTATTTCGAGAAAACTAACCCAGGATAGTCCTTTTATGGAGTTTTCCCGCATTAATAATATTGAAATCATCGATCAGTCGTTGTTACAAATTACACAGATTCGGTTTTCATATACGCCTCAAACAAATTGGATATTTTTTACAAGTAAAAATGCCATGGATTATTTTTTTGCGCAGGAACCTAATTTACAGGAAACAGTGAAGTATGGCGTTATTAGTCATTCATCTGCCAATTATCTTTTGAGGTATAAAAAAACTGCTGATTTTATTGGAACGGGGATTGATTTATTAAACATCGCAAAGGATTTTAGAGAGGTTTTACAAAATGAAAGTGTATTATTTCCACAGGCAATTGATTCCTATCAAACCATACAAAAGCAATTAGCTTTTACAAACACCTGCTATAATTTGTATGTATATAAAACAGTTCTTAAAACAGATTTTGAAATACCATATTCCGAAATTTTAATTTTTACAAGCCCGTCAAATGTAGAGGCTTACTTTCATAAATATAAAATCGATTCACGCCAGATGGTAGTGGCAATGGGCCCAACCACAAAATATAAGCTAAGGGAATTTGGTGTACTGAATGTTTTTTTACCCAAATCATTTGATGAAAAAGGCTTACTGGGTGCGATAATCCAAGACAATTTAGTTGTAGCTTAAACTTAAAAAAGATACTGTTTCAAAAGTCAAATTTACCGTCATTCTGAACTTGTTTCAGAATCTAAATGATGGTGAAATTCGTAATCTTAGAGATGTCAATCAAGTTCGGCATGACAATCTATGGCTTTTG
>JAEUTR010000240.1 GCA_016787365.1 Bacteroidia bacterium | reverse complement strand
AATAGTTAAGGTAGTTTTTTTTGTCAGCATCAATAAATACTAAATCTATGGGTTCTTTAATAGTTGGAATGTAATCTTTAGCGTCAGCCAATACCAAATCTATTTTGTTTGTGTATTCTGTTTTTTCAATAAATGCTTTCGCAAAGGCGGAAGTTTCTTCATTCACATCAATACTAATGAGTTTTCCTTCTGGATGCAATCCTTCAGCTAAGCATAATGCTGAGTAACCAGTATAAGTGCCAATTTCAACAATAAGTTTAGGTTGTTGTAGTTTAGAAATAAAACTTAAAAAACGACCTTGTAAATGTCCGCTCAACATGCGTGGAGAAACTACCTTCAAATGTGTTTCTCTATTTAACTGTGCTAATATTTCTGTTTCGGCAGAGGTATTATTTTCGCAATAATCGCTTAAGCTTTTACTGATGAATTCCATATTACAAATCTAATGATAATTGTTTTGGCAACAATTGAAACGTAAGCCTGTGAAGCGGGGTTGTACCATTTAATCTTATCGCTTCACGATGTTTTTTTGTGGGGTAGCCCATATTTTGTTCCCAACTATACTGAGGGTATTTAATAGCAGCGTCTTTCATAAAATCATCCCGGTAAGTTTTTGCTAAAATGCTGGCGGCGGCAATATTTAAAAACTTGGCATCACCTTTTACTATACATTGGTGATTAATGTTTTTATAGGGCGTAAACCGGTTGCCATCAATCAGTAATAATTCGGGTTTTTGAGTAAGTTGGTCAATAGCTCGGTGCATGGCCAAAAACGAAGCTTTTAAAATATTGATTTCATCTATTTCTACATTATCAACTATGCCAATTGCCCAGGAGATGGCTTTTTCCTCAATTTCAGGACGTAGCTCATATCTATCTTTATCACTTAATTTTTTACTATCGTCCAACCATTTATTTCTATAATTTTTGGGTAAGATAACGGAAGCAGCATACACAGGACCCGCCAAGCACCCTCGGCCAGCTTCGTCGCAACCCGCTTCAGTTAAGTTTTTATCAAAATATGATTTTAACATGTAGTGTTCCCCTCTCCAAATGGAGAGGGGTTAGGTTATATCTTCTCCAAACAAGCTTTAATCGCATCAAAATTTGGCTGTTTCCCAGCATCTTCTAATATCTCAGCATATTGAATCACTCCGTTTTTATCAATCACGAAAGCTGAACGTTTTGTTACGCCAATCATCCCAAAGCCAAAGGTTTCGTATAGTGAATCATATGCACTTGAAACTGTTTTATTGAAATCGGACAATAAATTAAAATTGTAATTTTGTTCTTTTTTAAACGCCCCTAAGCTAAATAACGAATCGATAGAAATTCCTATTACTTCTGCGTTTAAAGATGTGTACACGTTGTAGTTATCTCTTATGCTACATAACTCGGCTGTACAAACGCCCGTAAATGCTAGTGGAAAAAACAAAATCACTAAATTTTTTCCTTTATAGTCTGATAAAGAAATTTCCTTTTTTTCTGTATTAAATAATTTAAAGTCTGGAGCTGCTTGTCCTACTGTTATTGCCATATTTTATGTTTTATGTTTACTTGTCAGTAAACTGGTTATTAATTGTTAGTTAAACAATCCTAATTTAGAACTGTTTAAACAAAGTAAATGATAATTTTGCACAAAAATTTAATAAACTTAAAAATAAAAAACATATGGCATTAGTAGGAAAAAAAGCGCCTTTATTCAAGGCTTCAGCAGTAATTAACGGAGAAGAAATTGTAGATAACTTTTCTTTAGAGCAATACATTGGTAAGAAACATGTGGTATTTTTCTTTTACCCAAAAGATTTCACATTTGTTTGCCCAACTGAATTACACGCTTTCCAAGAGAAATTAGGAGAATTTGAAAAACGCGGTGTAGCTGTAGTTGGTTGCAGTACTGATACAGAGCAAAGTCACTGGGGGTGGTTACAATTAGATAAAAAACAAGGCGGTATCAAAGGAATTACTTATCCCTTGGTAGCAGATACAACTAAAATCATTTCTATTAACTTCGATACATTATTAGGAGATTATGATATAAATGAGAATGGCGATTTAATTGCAACTGGTGATATGATAGCTTTCCGTGGCTTATTTTTAATTGATAAATCAGGAGTTGTTCGCCATCAGTTAATTAATGATTTGCCATTAGGACGTAATGTTGATGAGGCTTTACGAATGGTGGATGCTTTACAGTATTTTGAAGAAAAAGGAGAAGTTTGTCCGGCAAACTGGACTAAGGGAAAAGAAGGTATGAAAGCAGACCATAAAGGAGTGGCAGATTACTTAAGTAATCACTAAATCTCTTACTATATAAGGAACAGAGGAAGGCTTTGCTTTCCTCTGTTTTATTTTTAAACAGTTGTACGGTAATTATTTTTGAAAAAAACCAAAAAAAGTTATATTTTTTTTTGCAACAACAGAAATTGTTATTAAATTTGCAACCCCATTTAAAAGGGACGTTCTTTAAAATCAAAAAAATTAAGCCGAAGTAGCTCAGCTGGTAGAGCCACTGATTTGTAATCAGTAGGTCGGGGGTTCGAGTCCCTTCTTCGGCTCTGTTTTAAAAGATGGGGATATACCAGAGTGGCCAAATGGGACAGACTGTAAATCTGTTGTTTCGACTTCGGAGGTTCGAATCCTCCTGTCCCCACAGAGTAACGATGGTTGTCGCATTGTTAAAGAGTAAATTGATTAAGCGAAAGTAGCTCAATTGGTAGAGCTCCAGCCTTCCAAGCTGGAGGTTGCGGGTTCGAGACCCGTCTTTCGCTCCAAAGAATAGAGGAAAAGAGAAGTTGATGAATAACCGTATAAACGGACAAAAGACAGGAAAGACTTGCGTATGCGGTCCTAAGCCTTTTGAAAGTCCCCAAAAAAGAGGGACTTTTCGTGTATACAAAAACAAGTTCTTTAAAATAAAGCAAACAGCAGATAAGAATATACTTGTATATTTTACAAGCTGTTGTAGCTCAGTGGTAGAGCACCTCCTTGGTAAGGAGGAGGTCGGCGGTTCAATCCCGCTCAACAGCTCAAAAAATTGAAAGAGAAAATATAAATTATAAATAATAACAAATAAACAAAATAACAATGGCTAAAGAAAAATTCGACCGTTCCAAACCACACGTAAACATTGGAACAATTGGTCACGTAGATCACGGTAAAACTACATTAACAGCTGCAATTACTACTGTATTAGCATCTAAAGGTTTATCAGAAGTAAGAGATTTCTCTTCTATTGATAATGCTCCAGAAGAAAAAGAGCGTGGTATCACGATCAACACTTCTCACGTTGAGTATCAAACTGCAACTCGTCACTATGCTCACGTTGACTGTCCAGGTCACGCGGATTATGTGAAGAATATGATTACTGGTGCTGCTCAAATGGACGGTGCGATTTTAGTTGTTGCTTCAACTGATGGTCCTATGCCTCAAACCCGTGAGCATATCTTATTAGCTCGTCAAGTAGGTGTACCTGCTATCGTTGTATTCATGAATAAAGTGGATATGGTTGAAGATGCTGAGTTATTAGAATTAGTTGAAATGGAAATCCGTGAATTATTATCATTCTACAAGTTTGATGGTGATAACACGCCAATTATTAAAGGTTCTGCTTTAGGTGGATTAAATAACGATCCAAAATGGGTTGACAAAATTATGGAATTAATGGATGCAGTTGATAGCTTTATTCCATTACCTCCACGTGAAAAAGAAAAACCATTCTTAATGCCTGTTGAAGACGTGTTTACAATTACTGGTCGTGGAACTGTTGCTACAGGTCGTATCGAAACAGGTGTAATCAACTCTAACGATCCGGTTGAAATCATTGGTATGGGAGATGTTAAATTAACTTCTACTGTAACTGGTGTTGAGATGTTCCGTAAAATTTTAGATTACGGTGAGGCTGGAGATAACGTAGGTTTATTATTACGTGGTATTGATAAAGCTGATATCCGTCGTGGTATGGTTATCGTTAAACCAGGTTCAATTAAAGCTCACAAAAAATTCAAAGCTGAGGTTTATATCTTGAAAAAAGAAGAAGGTGGACGTCATACTCCATTCCATAACAAATACCGTCCTCAATTCTACTTACGTACAACTGACGTAACAGGAGAGATTACTTTAGAAGCAGGACGTGAAATGGTTATGCCAGGTGATAACGTTACAATTACTGTTGAATTACATTCAGCTGTAGCTATGGATAAAGGTTTACGTTTCGCTATGCGTGAAGGTGGACGTACTGTAGGTGCTGGTCAAGTAACTGAAATTTTAGAATAATACTGACCTTAAATTTAGCAAAATGGCTTGCCGAAAGGCTTAGCCATTTTGCTGTTTAAAAGAAAATGGTCTTACGGGCGTAGTTCAAGGGTAGAATTACGGTCTCCAAAACCGCAGATGGGAGTTCGAATCTCTCCGCCCGTGCTAAAAAGAAATTAGATTTTAGATCTAAGAAGTTAAAAGTGAAAACACTTTGAAAATCTTAAGTCTTAAATCATAAATCTAAAATAAAATTGATATGAGTAAGTTTGGAACATACATAGAGGAAACTAAAGACGAGTTATTTAATAAAGTAACTTGGCCAACTTGGCCAGAACTTCAAAGCAGCGCTATTTTAGTAATGGTAGCTTCTACGATTATTGGCTTATTGGTTTGGGGAATGGATTTGGGTTTTAGTAAGTTAATGGAATTAGCTTACCAAATGGTAAATAGTTTATAATTTTTACACTTACAAAATGGCGGAAACAATTAATAAAGAGACTTCTTCGATTGTGAAAAAATGGTACGTAGTTCGTGCTATTAGTGGGCAAGAGAAAAAAGTGAAACAATATATTGAGGTAGAAATTAATCGTTTAAAATTAAATGATTATGTGTCTCAGGTTTTAATTCCTACTGAGAAATTTATTCAAATTCGTAATGGTAAAAAAATACAGAAAGAACGTTCGTTTTATCCTGGATATGTGTTAATTGAAGCTGCTTTAGTAGGTGAGATTACACATATTATTAAAAACATTACGGGAGTTATTGGATTTTTGGGTGAAACAAAACGAGGAGAAGCTGTTCCAATGCGTTTATCAGAGGTAAATCGTATTTTAGGAAAAGTAGATGAATTAACAGAAGCTGAAAGTACAGTTACAAGTAATTATGTAGTTGGCGAGTCAGTAAAAGTTATCAATGGACCTTTCAATGGGTTTAATGGTACAATCGAAGAAATTAACGACGAGAAGAAGAAAATTAAAGTTACGGTTAAAATTTTTGGTCGTAAAACTCCGGTTGAATTAAGCTTTGGAGAAGTAGAAAGAGAATAATAAAGAAATTGAATGGTATAAATCAAGTTAAAATGAGCCGCTTTGCTGCTTCCAACTCAAAGTCAACTTTAACTTCCCGATTTATACCGAACAATGTAACAAATAAATAAAAACAAAAAAATGGCAAAAGAGTTATCAGCAATTGTAAAGCTTCAAATTAAAGGTGGAGCTGCTAACCCGTCGCCTCCAATTGGTCCGGCATTAGGTGCTAAAGGTGTAAACATTATGGAGTTCTGTAAGCAATTTAATGCTAGAACTCAAGAACAAGCAGGTAAAGTATTACCGGTTTTAATTAATGTTTATGTTGACAAAACGTTCGATTTCATTATCAAACGTACACCAGTAGCTGTTCAAATTTTAGAGGTAACTAAAGTTAAGCAAGGTTCTGGAGAAAGTAACCGTAAAAAAGTTGGTTCTATTTCATGGGATCAAATTCGCACTATTGCACAAGATAAAATTGTAGACATGAACTGTTTTACAATTGAATCAGCAATGTCAATGGTAGCAGGTACTGCTCGTAGTATGGGAATCACAACAACAGGCGAGGCACCTGTAAAACCTTAATTCAATTAATTATAAACCAAAAACAAGCTTTTTAAAAAATGGCAACGTTAACTAAAAAAAGAAAAGTAGCAGACGCTAAGTTCGACGCGAACAAAGCGCATACTGTTGCTGAAGCTTCAAAAGTAGTGAAAGAAATTACCACTACTAAATTTGATGCATCGGTGGATCTTGCGATCCGTTTAGGAGTTGATCCTCGTAAAGCTAATCAAATGGTACGTGGCACTGTTACCTTACCTCACGGTACTGGTAAAGTATTGCGCGTTTTGGCAATCGTAACTCCTGATAAGGAAGCGGAAGCTAAGGCAGCAGGTGCTGACTACGTTGGATTAGACGAATACATCGAAAAAATTAAAAACGGATGGACAGATGTAGACGTAATCATCACTATGCCTTCAGTAATGGGTAAAGTAGGTGCATTAGGTCGTGTATTAGGTCCTCGTGGATTAATGCCTAACCCAAAAACAGGAACAGTTACCATGGATATTGGTAAAGCAGTTTCTGACTCAAAAGGTGGTAAAATTGATTTTAAAGTTGATAAAGCAGGTATCGTTCACACAGGAATTGGAAGAGCATCATTTGACGCTCAAAAATTAACTGAGAATGCTATGGAAGTTTTAAATGCAATTGTAAAATTAAAACCATCGTCTGCAAGAGGTACTTACGTTAAGTCTGTATACATGAGCAGCACAATGAGCGCAGGTATTCAAATCGACACTAAATCTTTTAATTAATTAAAACAAACTCTTTTAGTATGAACAAACAAGAAAAAACACAGGAAATAGATAGATTACTTAGCGTTTTAAATGCTAACAATAAAATCTATTTGGCTGATTGTTCTTCTTTGTCAGTAGAAAAGGTAAATCAATTACGTCGTGCTTGTTATGATAAAAAAGTAAGCATGTCTGTTGTTAAAAACACTTTATTAGCAAAAGCTTTAGAGCGTGCAAACGACAGCAATCTTGCTCAATTAATTCCAGCATTAAAAGGTCAAACAGCTTTAATGTTAACAGAAACATCTAATGTTCCTGCTAAATTAATTAAAGAGTTTCGCAAAGGCGGAGATAAACCTCAATTAAAAGCAGCTTATGTTGAAGAAATGATTTTTATCGGTGACGATAAATTAGAATCACTAGCAGGATTAAAATCGAAAAACGAGTTAATCGGCGAAGTTATCGGATTACTTCAATCACCAATTCAACGTGTAATCGGAGGTTTAGAAAACAAAACCAAAGGTGGCGAAGAAGCAGCAGCTTAATAGTACTGAATCAAAGAATAATCAAGCTTACATTTGGTAAGCAAAACAAATTAAATTAATAACAAAAACAAATTAAACTAATAATAAAATGGCAGACGTAAAAGCAATCGCTGAAACATTAGTAAACTTGACAGTAAAAGAAGTTCAAGAATTAGCAACAGTATTAAAAGACGAGTATGGAATCGAACCAGCAGCAGCAGCAGTAGTTGTAGCAGCAGGTGGCGGTGGCGGAGACGCAGCAGCAGCTAAAACATCTTTTGATGTAATTTTAGTTGAAGCAGGTGCAGCTAAATTAGGTGTGGTTAAAGTTGTAAAAGACTTAACTGGATTAGGCTTAAAAGAAGCTAAAGATTTAGTTGATGGTGCTCCAAAACCAGTTAAAGAAGGTATTGCAAAAGAAGAAGCTGAGTCTATTAAAAAGGCTTTAGAAGAAGCTGGTGCAAAAGTAGAAGTAAAATAATTTTACTTACAAAACAGGCGTTAAGGTCTTCTTTGCTTCGGCAAAAGACCTTAACCCTTTTTCTGCTTTTAGTAATTGGCGTAACTCTTTTAGAATACTAACTAATAAACTTCATTACATTGGCTACAGCAATTAAAAAATCACAGAGAATTAACTTCTCTTCAAACAAATTTCCAATTGAATATCCAGATTTTTTGGATATCCAAGTGAAATCTTTCCAAGATTTCTTTCAATTAGAAACTACACCGGATAACCGTAAAAATGAAGGTTTATTCCGCGTGTTTGCCGAAAACTTTCCTATCTCTGATGCGAGAAACAATTTCGTATTAGAATTTTTGGATTATTTCGTAGATCCACCACGCTATGCACTAGAAGAGTGTATCAGCCGTGGTTTAACTTATTCAGTGCCTTTAAAAGCTAAATTAAAGCTTTACTGTACTGATCCTGAACATGAAGATTTTGAAACCATTGTGCAGGACGTTTATTTGGGAACAATCCCGTACATGACACCAAAAGGTTCTTTCGTAATCAATGGTGCTGAACGTGTTATCGTTTCTCAATTACACCGTTCTCCAGGCGTGTTCTTCGGACAAAGCCGTCACGCAAATGGGACTAAATTATATAGTGCTCGTGTTATTCCTTTCAAAGGTTCTTGGATTGAGTTTGCAACTGACATCAATAATGTGATGTATGCATACATTGATCGTAAGAAAAAATTACCAGTAACAACGTTATTACGTGCTATTGGTTTTGAAAGTGATAAACAAATTTTAGAAATTTTTGGTTTAGCTGACGAAGTGAAAGTTTCGAAAGCAGGTTTAAAACGTGAGGTTGGTCGTAGACTAGCGGCTCGTGTTTTAAAAACATGGATTGAAGATTTCGTAGATGAGGATACCGGGGAAGTTGTATCAATTGAGCGTAACGAAGTTATCTTAGACCGTGAAACGGTTTTAGATGATAATCATATAGACTTAATTGCTGATGCTGGTGTTAAATCTATCATCTTGCACAAAGAAGACGTAAATACAGCAGATTTTGCTATTATCTACAATACTTTACAAAAAGATTCAACTAACTCAGAAAAAGAAGCAATCGAGTATATCTACCGTTTACTTCGTAATGCTGAGCCACCTGATGAAGAAACAGCTCGTGGAGTAATCGACAAGTTATTCTTCTCTGATAAACGTTATGATTTAGGTGAAGTAGGTCGTTTCCGTATCAACAAAAAGTTAGGCATCGATATTCCTATGAATATCCGTGTATTAACTAAAGAAGATATTATTTTGATCATGAAATATTTGATCGAATTAATTAACTCTAAAACTGATGTGGATGATATTGATCACTTATCTAACCGTCGTGTACGTACAGTTGGTGAGCAATTATTCTCTCAATTTGGTGTAGGTTTAGCACGTATGGCTCGTACTATTCGTGAGCGTATGAACGTTCGTGATAACGAGGTATTTACACCAACCGATTTGATTAATGCAAAAACATTATCTTCTGTAATTAATTCATTCTTTGGAACGAATCAGTTATCTCAGTTCATGGATCAAACTAATCCTTTATCGGAGATTACGCATAAGCGTCGTCTTTCGGCACTAGGGCCAGGAGGTTTATCTCGTGAGCGTGCTGGTTTCGAGGTACGTGACGTTCACTACACTCACTATGGTCGTCTTTGTACTATTGAGACTCCAGAAGGACCAAACATTGGATTAATTTCTTCATTATGCGTGTTCGCTAAAGTAAATAAATTAGGATTTATTGAAACTCCTTTCCGTTCTGTAACTAACGGTAAAGTGGATGTAAATAAAGGAATTACTTATTTAACTGCTGAAGAAGAAGATCAAAAAAATATTGCTCAAACAAGTGCAGAATTAGATGAAAAAGGAAACTTCGTTAACGACAAAGTAACTGCTCGTTACGAAGGTGACTTCCCGGTAATTGAGCCAGCTAAGGTTAATTTAATGGATGTTGCTCCTAATCAAATTGCTTCTATTGCGGCGTCTTTGATTCCGTTCTTAGAGCATGATGATGCTAACCGTGCCTTGATGGGATCGAACATGCAACGTCAAGCAGTTCCATTAATGCGTCCTGAAGCACCAATTGTTGGTACTGGTATCGAAGCTCGTGTAGCGGAAGATAGCCGTGTATTAATTAATGCAGAAGGCGAAGGAATTGTTGAGTATGTTGATGCTCGTGAAATTGTAATTCGTTACAACAGAACTAACGACGAGAAATTAGTATCGTTTGAAGGCGATGTTAGAACTTATAAATTAACTAAATTCCAAAAAACGAACCAAAGTACTTGTATGAACTTAAAACCTATCGTTAAGAAAGGTGATAAGGTTGTAAAAGGACAAGTATTATGTGATGGTTATGCAACCGATAAAGGTGAATTAGCATTAGGACGTAACTTAAAAGTAGCGTTCATGCCTTGGAAAGGTTATAACTTTGAGGATGCGATCGTAATCTCTGAACGTATCATTCGTGATGATATTTTTACATCTATTCATATTGATGAATATTCTTTAGAAGTGCGTGACACAAAACGTGGAATGGAAGAATTAACTCCGGATATTCCTAACGTAAGTGAAGAAGCAACTAAAGACTTAGATGAAAAAGGTATTATTCGTGTTGGTGCTGAGGTTAAAGAAGGTGATATCTTAATTGGAAAAATTACTCCAAAAGGTGAAACCGATCCATCTCCAGAAGAAAAATTATTACGTGCAATCTTCGGTGATAAAGCAGGTGATGTGAAAGATGCGTCTTTACGTGTTTCCCCTTCATTAAAAGGTGTTATCGTTGATAAAAAATTATTCTCTCGTGCTATTAAAGATAAAAAGCAAAAAGCGGATGAAAAACCTTTAATTGAAAAATTAGATGCAGATCACCATAAAGCAATTGCTAATATCAAGTACCAATTAATCGAAAAATTATTTGAACTAGTTAATGGTCGTACATCTCAAGGCGTTCATAATATCTTAGGTGAAGAAGTAATTACAAAAGGAACTAAGTTTACTCAAAAATTATTAGAGAAAATTGATTTCTCTGAAGTTAACCCAGGAAACTGGACAACTGATAAAGATAAAAATGAGCAAATTGAGCGTTTGTTACATAACTTCATGATTAAGTATAATGACTTCTTAGGTCAATACAAACGTGAGAAATTCCAAATTACTGTTGGAGATGAATTACCAAACGGAATTGTTCAGTTAGCTAAAGTTTACATCGCTCAAAAACGTAAGTTAAGAGTAGGTGATAAAATGGCTGGTCGTCATGGTAACAAAGGGATTGTTGCCCGTATTGTAAAAGATGAAGACATGCCGTTCTTGGAAGATGGAACTCCAGTTGATATTGTATTAAATCCATTAGGTGTACCATCTCGTATGAACATCGGACAGATTTATGAAACTGTATTAGCTTGGGCTGGGAAAGAATTAGGATTAAAATTTTCTACTCCAATTTTCGATGGAGCAACTATGGAACAAATTGATGAATACACAACGAAAGCTAAAATTCCTCAATATGGCCGTACTTACCTAATTGATGGTGGAACTGGTGAACGTTTTGACCAACCGGCTACTGTAGGTATCATTTACATGTTAAAATTAGGACACATGGTTGATGATAAGATGCATGCTCGTTCAATCGGACCATATTCATTAATTACACAACAACCTTTAGGTGGTAAAGCACAATTTGGTGGTCAGCGTTTTGGTGAGATGGAGGTTTGGGCTTTAGAGGCATACGGTGCAGCTAATGTGTTACAAGAATTGTTAACTATTAAATCGGATGATGTAATGGGCCGTGCAAAAGCTTATGAAGCAATTGTAAAAGGCGAAAACATTCCAGCTCCTGGTATACCAGAGTCGTTTAATGTATTAATGCACGAATTACGTGGATTAGCGTTAGATGTAACACTAGACTAAGATAAACTTAAAACATCGGTGGCTGAGGCTCTCGAAGCCACCGATGAATAAGTAAAAGAATTTTTATTATCACTAAAACCAAAAAGCAAAAAAATGGCTTTAAGAAAAGATAACAAAGTAAAATCAAACTTCTCAAAAATCACTATTAGTTTAGCGTCTCCGGAAACTATTCTACAACGTAGTAGTGGAGAGGTTTTGAAACCAGAAACCATTAATTACCGTACTTACAAACCAGAAAGAGATGGTTTGTTTTGCGAGCGTATTTTTGGACCAGTAAAAGATTATGAATGTCACTGTGGAAAATACAAGCGTATTCGTTACAAAGGTATTATCTGCGACCGTTGTGGTGTTGAAGTAACTGAGAAAAAAGTTCGTCGTGAGCGTATGGGACACATTAACTTAGTGGTTCCTGTTGCACATATTTGGTATTTCCGTTCGTGACCAAACAAAATTGGTTACTTATTAGGATTACCTACTAAGAAATTAGATATGATTATTTACTACGAGCGTTATGTAGTAATTAATGCAGGTGTTGCTGCTCAAGGTGGTACACAGTATTTAGATTTCTTAACAGAAGAAGAATACTTAAACTTAGTTGATACTTTACCAAAAGAAAATCATTTATTAGACGATTCAGATCCTAATAAATTTATCGCTAAGATGGGTGCTGAAGCTCTTCAAGATTTACTATCTCGTTTACAATTAGATGAGTTATCTTATGAGTTACGTCACAAAGCAAATACTGAAACTTCTCAACAACGTAAAAACGAAGCATTAAAACGTTTACAAGTTATTGAAGCTTTCCGTTCTGCTCAAAGCCATATTGAAAACAAACCTGAGTGGATGATTATTAAAACTGTTCCGGTTATTCCACCAGAATTACGTCCTTTAGTTCCATTGGATGGCGGTCGTTTTGCAACTTCTGATTTAAATGATTTATACCGTCGTGTTATTATTCGTAATAACCGTTTAAAACGTTTAATTGAAATTAAAGCACCAGACGTTATCTTACGTAATGAGAAACGTATGTTACAAGAATCAGTAGATTCATTATTTGATAACTCTCGTAAATCAAATGCTGTTAAAACTGAATCTAACAGAGCTTTAAAATCATTATCTGATTCATTAAAAGGTAAACAAGGACGTTTCCGTCAAAACTTATTAGGTAAACGTGTAGATTACTCGGCTCGTTCGGTAATTGTTGTAGGACCAGAAATGAAACTACATGAGTGTGGTTTACCTAAAGAAATGGCAGCTGAGTTATTCAAGCCATTTATTATCCGTAAAATGATTGAGCGTGGTATCGTGAAAACGGTAAAATCTGCTAAAAAAATTGTAGATAAAAAAGAGCCAATCGTTTGGGATATTTTAGAAAATGTATTGAAAGGACATCCGGTAATGTTAAACCGTGCACCAACATTACACAGATTAGGTATTCAAGCATTCCAACCAAAATTAATTGAAGGGAAAGCAATTCAGTTACACCCATTAGTGTGTTCTGCATTCAACGCCGATTTTGATGGTGATCAAATGGCGGTACACGTTCCATTAGGACATGCCGCAGTATTAGAAGCGCAAATTTTAATGTTAGCTTCTCATAACATTTTAAATCCATCTAACGGTGCGCCAGTTGCGGTTCCATCTCAGGATATGGTTTTAGGTTTATATTATTTAACTAAATCTAAAAAGAATTTACCTAATGATGTTGTAAGAGGAGAAGGAAAAATTTTCTATAGCGCTGAAGAAGTTAATATCGCTTTAAACGAGAAGAAAATTGACATTCATGCACAAATTAAAATCCGTGTTACTAACGCATTAGAAGGAGATAAATTAGTTACGAAAGTAATTGAAACAACAGCTGGTCGTGTTATGTTTAACCAAGTTGTTCCACATGAAGTAGGTTTCATCAACGAATTGTTGACTAAAAAATCGCTTCGTGATATTATCGGAATGGTGGTTAAGAAAACAGGTATGGCTAAAACAGCTAAGTTCCTAGATGATATCAAAGACTTAGGGTTTAAAACAGCTTTCAAAGGCGGATTATCATTTAACTTAGGTGATATTGAAACTCCTGCTGAGAAATTTAAAATTATTAAAGATGCGCGTGCGCAAGTTGATGAAGTAATGAATAACTACTCAATGGGTTTCATTACAAACAACGAACGTTACAACCAGGTAATTGATATTTGGACACATGCTAACTCAAAAGTTACTAAAAAAGTAATGGATGTATTAAGTACAGATAAACAAGGTTTCAACTCTGTTTACATGATGCTTGATTCAGGAGCTCGTGGATCTAAAGAACAAATTAAACAGTTAAGTGGTATGCGTGGTTTGATGGCTAAACCACAAAAGGCAGGTGATACTACGGCTTCGATTATTGAAAACCCGGTATTATCTAACTTCCGTGAAGGTTTATCTATCTTAGAATACTTTATTTCTACCCATGGTGCTCGTAAAGGTTTAGCGGATACGGCGTTGAAAACAGCGGATGCTGGTTACTTAACTCGTAGGTTAGTTGACGTTGCACAAGATGTTATTATTAACGAAGAAGATTGTGGTACATTACGTGGGTTAACAGCTATGGCATTGAAAAACAATGACGATGTAGTTGAATCATTATCAGATAGAATTTTAGGTCGTATTTCATTAAACGATTTATATCATCCAACAACTGGCGATTTAATCGTTACTGGTGGACAAATGATTGATGAAGATGTAGCTGCAGTTATTGAGAAATCTCCAATTGAATCTGTTGAAATTCGTTCAGTATTAACTTGCGAATCTAAATTAGGAGTTTGTGCTAAATGTTACGGACGTAACTTATCTAACGGACGTCAAGTTCAATTAGGTGAGGCAGTAGGTGTAATTGCTGCACAATCAATTGGTGAACCAGGTACTCAGTTAACATTACGTACATTCCACGTTGGGGGTACAGCATCTAACACGGCAGCATCTTCAAGCTATATTGCTAAATACGATGGTATTGCTGAAATTGATGAGTTACGTACTGTTGAGCGTATTAACGCTGACGGAACTAAAGCTAATGTTGTGATTGGTCGTTCTACTGAAGTTCGTATCGTTGATGCAAACACAGGTATTACATTAACTACTGGAAATATTCCTTACGGTTCTCAATTATATATCAAACCTAGCGCGAAAGTGAAAAAAGGAGATGTAATTTGTGATTGGGATCCATATAACGCGGTTATCGTTTCTGAATTTGCTGGTGCTGTAGAGTACGAAGGAATTAAAGAAAACGTAACTTACCGTGAAGAATCTGATGAACAAACAGGTTTCCGTGAGAAAGTAATTATTGAAAGTAGAGATAAAACATTATCACCATTAATCAGAATCGTTGACAAAAAAGGCGAGCCTTTAAAAACTTATAACTTACCTATCAGTGCGCACATTGTTGTGAACGAAGGAGTGAAAGTTGAATTAGGACAAATTTTAGTGAAGATTCCTCGTGTTACTGGTAAAACGGGAGATATTACAGGTGGTTTACCTCGTGTAACTGAGTTATTCGAAGCACGTAACCCAAGTAATCCAGCAGTAGTTTCTGAGATTGACGGTATCGTTACTTTCGGTAAAATTAAGCGTGGTAACCGTGAGGTAATTGTTGAAGCTAAAACTGGTGAACAACACCGTTACTTAGTGTCTTTATCTAAACATATCTTAGTACAAGAGAATGATTTTGTGAAAGCAGGTGAGCAATTATCTGATGGAGCAACTTCTCCTGGTGATATCTTAGCAATTAAAGGTCCTACAGCAGTTCAAGAATACTTAGTAAATGAAATTCAAGAGGTTTACCGTTTACAAGGACAAAAATTGAATGATAAACATTTCGAAACGATTGTTCGTCAGATGATGCGTAAAGTTCAAATTGAAGATCCAGGTGATACAACATTCTTAGAGTTACAGTTAATTAATAAAATTAACTTCATGGCTGAGAACGATGAATTATACGGTAAAAAAGTTGTTGTTGAGCCAGGCGATTCTGAAAACTTGAAACGTGGACAAATTGTAACAGCTCGTAAATTACGTGATGAGAACTCAGTTTTACGTCGTAAAGATTTAAAATTAGTGGAAGCTCGTGATGCAGTTCCTGCAACAGCAACTCCAATTTTACAAGGTATTACACGCGCATCGTTACAAACAAACAGTTGGATTTCTGCGGCATCGTTCCAGGAAACAACAAAAGTGTTAAACGAAGCTGCTGTAAACGGAAAAGTAGATACATTACAAGGCTTAAAAGAAAACGTTATTGTTGGGCACTTAATTCCAGCAGGTACAGGTTTACGTCAATACGAAAAAATCGTAGTTGGTAGTAAAGAAGAGTACGAACGTTTAATGGCAAGTAAAGAAGAGGTTGAAGAAGAAGCTTAATCTGAAACAACTTAATAGATAAATAAAAAGCCCTGATATAATTATCAGGGCTTTTTTGTTTGAAGAGAATAATCAGTGTATTTTATAATGAGATATTTATTTTAAGGTGAAACATTGAAAACCTCTAACATCATTCTGTATTACTAAAATTTGAGTATAAATTGAACCCTCAAAAGAAATAGTTTTTGTAATTAAATCAAATATAAGTAAGTGGTTTGATCTCAAAAACAAATTTCGTATTTTTATATTTAAAACATTTTAACATGAAAAAATTTAGCACTATTTGTTTTCTTATTTTCGTAAGTTTAAATGTTATTAGTCAAAATCCAACAGCGGTGTGGGGTAAAAGTTTTGGAGGAAATTATTCCGAATCACCTGCATCTATCGCAATTGACAAAAATGAAAATATTTACACTGTAGGTGTATTCACTGATACAATAGATTTTGATACGAGTTCAGGTATTTATAATTTAATTCCTGATAATGGTAGTATTTACATACACAAATTAGATAGTTCTGGTAATTTTAAGTGGGCTAAATCTATTGGATCAAACGTAGGAGATGTAGTTTTTAAATTAGATAGTTTAAATAATTTCTTTATTGTTGGAATAGCTGGTAACTGTGATTTAGATCCAGGACCATCTATCTTTATAATAAACTCAGGAGCCTTTGTTGCTAAATATGATTCATTGGGAAATTTCTTATGGGCAAAAGAATTTTCATATGTAAACAATATTTACTCTATTACGTTAGATAATTCAGGTTCAATTATTTTTTCAGGACTTTTCTACAATACAATTGATTTTGATCCAGGATCTGGAATTTATAATTTAACAGACATTAATTCGCAAGGAAGTTATTTTACCTGTAAATTGAATCAATTAGGGAATTTTGTTTGGGCAAATGCTATACAGTATAATGGGAACACATCTTACGGCTATAGTTCGCTATTAGGCGTTGATCATTTCAATAATATTTATTTCAGCGCTAATTTTGGTGGCACTGTTGATGTAGACCCTGGAATTGCTGTTAACAACTTTACGGCTGTTGGACAGAGTGATCTCTTTATTACTAAGTTTAACTCATTGGGAGTTTTGGTTTGGGCTAAACAGATAAGTTGTGATTATCCATCTTCTGCTATAAGTTTTTTCTCATCAAAAAATATGGCCGTAGATTATCAAGGTAATGTTTTTATAACAGGATCATTTTATGGTGGTGCAGATTTCGACCCTGGGGTAGGGACATATTATTTAAATTCGGCAGGCAGCAGAGATGTTTTTATTGAAAAATTAGATATGAATGGGCTTTTTTTATGGGCGAAGCGTATTGGTAATACAAGTGACGATGGAGGTTATAGCATTAATATTAATAACAATAATAATATATACATAACAGGATTGTTTTCTAATAACCCAGATTTTGATCCAGGACCTGGAACATTTATCATGAATAGCACTACTAGTTATTGTGATGTTTTTTTGACAGAAATTGACTCTTATGGAATGTTTTTAAAAGGATTTTCTTTTGGTGGGTCAACTCAAGATATTGGAGATTGTATAATAGCAAACAATAAAGGGCAGATTTATATAAAAGGAATATTTAGAAATTCAGTTTGGTCAACACCTGGACTACCATTAACATCTGTAGGTGGAGAAGATATATTTATTGCAAAGATTAAGGGGTTTAATAAATCTTCAAATGTTTGGCCAGGTGATGTCAACAGCGATGGTATAGCAGATAATTTAGATGTATTAGAGTTAGGCTTACATTATACACAAACAGGTACTCCAAGAGCAAGTATAAGTAACGCTTGGCAATCGTATTTTTCAAACAACTGGTCAGGAACAATTACTAATGGAAAAAATTTAAATCATAGTGATTGCAATGGAGACGGAATAATTAATGATGATGATACATTAGCGATATTTAATAATTATGGATTAACCCACGCATTCAGAGTTAGTGACGAAAACATGATAAGCCCTCAACTAATGATCGTTCCTGATCAACCAATACTTCCAAAAGGAACGTGGGGAACATCATCCATTTATTTGGGAGATGCATCAAATATTATTAATGACATTAACGGAGTAGCATTTACAGTAAACTTTGATAATACGATTATTGAACCCAATACAGTTTGGTTAGAATATCCCACATCATTTATCAATACCTCCAATCAAAATTTACATTTCCGTAAATCGGATTTTGCTAATGGAAAAATATATACAGCTACTACACATACCATAAACAATAACGTGAGTGGCAGTGGCTTAATAGGTATTTTACATTATCAAATTAAATCCAGTTTAACAACTGATACAGTTTTAAATTTAGGAATAACACAGGCCGTTCACTCTGATGTATCCGGTACAATTTTCCCTTTAACGGCAGGAAAATCATCGGTGACCATCTTAGTAACCAGTGTTGGATTACAAGAGACAATGAATAGTAATTTTATTTCTATGGTTCCTAACCCAACAGATGGTATACTTACTATCAATTCAAAAACAGAATTACAAAAAATAGAAGTTCTTTCAATTACAGGGCAAGTGTTATTAAGTGAAACACCATCTAACGTTTCTCATACATTGCATTTAGATAATTTTGCTAATGGCATTTATTTTGTGAATCTATATCAAAACAATCGTATTATTAAGAGAGAGAAAGCGGTGTTGAATAAGTAATTAGAATTCCGATAGAAATTCTATCTTTTGCAGCGATTTTTTTCTTTTAACAAGGTAATCGCATGGCGTAGCTAAATAGTAAATTAAAAGAATTCGAAAATAAATATAACAAGCAGTTTAGAGATGTTTACGAAGTCATTAATTATTTATTGTAGAAAGATAACAGGAAACGAAGCAAAAGGAGAGAATGCAAATTGGGTATAAAACGAAATAATGAAGCCTTTCAGCAGTAATGATGGGGGATTGTTTTGTGCTAAAAAGCCTTTTAACGTAAGGAATTATGTGGGAATTAGAGTTATATTTGATGTAATTTTAATTTATGAAAAGAATAATTGTATTTATAACTATAATTTTTTTATCATGTATAATTGTTAATGCCCAACAATTATGCTTTAATAGCAATACCCTAACGCCTAATTCTTTGGAGAGTCAGCCGAATGCCGATCAAGGTAGTATGACACATGGTGATTTTAATGGAGATGGAAACTTAGATTTAGTTGTTACAAATCGTGATTTAAATAATATATCGGTTTTTTTAGGAAATGGGGATGCTACTTTTGCAAGTGCAGTAAATTATAATGTAGGAGTTCTTCCAAAGGCAATTCAAACAGCTGATTTTAATGAAGATGGGCTACTGGATCTGGTAGTAGCAAATTATAATTCAAATAATATCTCGATCTTACTTGGAACTGGTAACGGAGTTTTTAGCAATAGTTTAAATTATCTTGTTGGAACAAATCCGTGTTATGTTGTTTGTAAAGATTTTAATGGAGACTCTCATGTAGATTTAGCTGTAGCAAATAATAGCTCTAGTAATACGAGCATTCTTTTTGGGGATGGACTTGGCATATTTTCAACATCGTCGATACTTTTAAATGGCACAAATCCTCGATCATTAGCGTCTTCAGATTTTAATAATGACGGAAAATATGATTTGGCAATTGTAAATACATCAAATGTAGATGCTATATCTTATCTATCAATATTTATAGCCAATGGACTGGGTGGATTTGGGGCTGCGACTACTTACAGCATTGAATTACAAGCGAGTTCAATTGTGAGTTCCGATTTTAATAATGATGGCATATCTGATCTAGCCATAACTAATTTTAATTCGTATAAAAAAATGGATATTTTAATAGGCAATGGCACTGGTGGATTTACCCCTCCGGTAAAATATAATACATCACAATCTGGATCCTATTCTTTGATTGCCGCAGATTTTAATAATGATGGGAAATTAGATTTACTAAACTCAAACTATTCTTCGTTTTCAATATATACAGGTAAAAATAATGGAACTTTTTCAACAGCGATTGACTACCCGGGTATTGGCATAACAACTGAGGGGGACTTTAATAATGATGGAAATCTTGATATTGCTATCAAAAATCATGGTTTAAGTATTCTAAATATATGTGCGGGAAATGGAAATGGGAATTTTGACTTGCCAACTACCTATATTCAAGATTCTTATTCTGGAATAAGAATGGGTTCTTTTGTTTCATGTAATATGAATTCAGATGATTATATAGATTTTATAACGGATGACTCTGGTGAAGATAGTCTTATCATAATAAAGGCTGATGGACTGGGGACATATTCATCTGTTTTTGAAAAACACGCAGGAAGCGGGTCAAATTATCCTTATACATTAACAGGTACATATTTTGTTACCTCGGCAGACTTTAATAATGATAATAAACCTGATATTGCTTTTACAGGACAGTCAACATCAGATTTATATTATTTAGTTGTTAAATTAGGCAATGGAACAGGCGGTTTTGTCGCAACAAATTCCTATATGCTTCCTGCCTTAATTGAGCTTGGTAGGCCTACGACAGCAGATTATAATCATGACGGCAATATAGATATTTTTATTTCGGCGCCTTATTCGCAAGCCGCTTTATTTTTAGGAAATGGGCAAGGAGCATTTACACTACAAACCACATATACTATTACATCAGCTGGTAGTCATTTATATGAACCGATATCCACAGATTTGAATAATGACGGAAACATTGACTTTGTTGTTGGTGTAGGTAAGACGCCACAACCTCCATTTCCCAACTATTTTGTTGCATCCCTTCTAGGAAATGGATCAGGAGGATTTACATTATCTAATTTTTCAATAACAGCCAGTCCTGAACATATTGTTGCTACAGATTTTAATAAAGATGGAAAAACAGATCTAGCAGTTTCAAATGGAACATTAAATAGCATATCTGTATTTTTAGGGAATGGAAGTGGATTTTCTCCTCCGATTAACTACCAGACAGGAGGCAAATATATCACTAAGTTATTGATTAGCGATTTTGATAATGATGGCAATTTGGACATTGCATCAGTAAATTTGTATTCTGCAAATATTTCTTTCTTTTTGGGTCAGGGTAATGGCGGATTCTTTCCGGCGATTAACTATAATGTTGGGTCTACTGTAGCTGATGTGATTGCTTCGGATCTTAATAAAGATGGACTTATAGACATGGGGGTTTTAAATATCAATGGAATTACTATATTGTTAAATCGCACTACCTCTTTAAAATTAAAAACTACTGCTTGTATTGGTTTGTCTGCTATATTGCAAGCATCTAAGGGAGCCGATTCATACCTTTGGAATCCTAACTTTTCTTCAGCGGATACTATGGCGATATCTGTAAATGGCACATATAGTGTTACAATAAATTATATGAACAGCACATGTGGAGTTAGCACTAGCAGTATTAATGTAAATTTTTATCCTTTGCCAATTATAAATGTAGTCGCCAGTCAAAGTTTAATATGTGCTGCGAGCACAAATTCGCTAACTGCAAGTGGCGCTATGAGTTATTACTGGAATACTGGTCAAACTTCATTAGTCGCTGTTGTTGCCCCTACGATAACTACAGTGTATTCAGTAACAGGAACAGATTCAAATAATTGTAGTAATACACAAACAGTTAGTGTAATAGTTGATCCTACCTGCCAAGACGTTTGGCCAGGTGATGTCAACAGCGATGGACTAGCAGATAATTTGGATGTGCTAGAACTTGGCTTACATTATACGCAAACAGGCGCACCAAGAGCAAGTATTAGTAATGCTTGGCAGCCGTATTTTTCGAATAACTGGGCAGGAACCATTACTAACGGAAAAAATTTGAATCACAGCGATTGTAACGGAGATGGAATCGTTGATGACAATGATACATTAGCGATCTATAATAATTATGGATTAACGCATGCATTTAAACCTGCACAAACAAATACGGTCAATCCACAACTAAGTATTGTACCTGATCAAGCAGATGTAGCAAAAGGAAATTGGGGAACAGCTTCCATTTATTTGGGAGATGTAACAACAAGTATTAATAATATTAATGGAATTGCTTTTACGGTTGATTTTGATAATACCTTGATTGAACCAAATAGTATTTACGTCGAGTATCAAAATTCGTTTTTAGATGCAGGGCAAAATTTGCATTTTAGAAAATTAGATTTTGCTAATGGTAAATTATTTACAGCCACTACGCATACAGTAAACAATAATGTAAATGGTTATGGAAAAATAGCTACTTTACATTATCAAATTAAGTCGACTTTAACAACTGATCAGGTTTTAAATATAGGAATATCGCAAGCTGATCAATCTAACGCTTTCGGAATAATTTCTCCATTAACCTCAGGATCTGGCTCATTAACAGCGTCTATAGATGTTGGTTTAAAGGAATTTTTAAATAGCAATTCAATTTCCATTAACCCAAATCCAACAAACGGTTCATTAACTATTAATTCAAAAACAGAATTACAAAAGATAGAAATTCTTTCAATTACAGGACAAGTGTTATTATCTGAAATGCCAACTAATGTTTTGCATACTTTGCACTTAGATAATTTTGCTAATGGCATTTACTTTGTAAATGTATATCAAAGTAATCGCATTGTTAAACGAGAAAAAATTGTGTTGAATAAGTAAATTTTTGATTTAAAATACCTGTCAGGTTTTTAGCAAACTGCTTAATAAACCTGACAGGTGTATATCAAATGATTACTTCGCCTTCGTTGTGTCATTAGCGCTTTCTAAAATCTCATCCACTTCTTTCACCAGATTTTCATAGCTTTCTTTTGCCGAATTAATTTCAGGTTTCATTAATTCTAATTCATCTACCTGAGCCGTGTATTCTTTTTCGGCTTCAATTGGATTTACTGAATCATCGTTTAGTTTCGTAATTAATTCTTTGTTTTTTTGAATGATGACTTCCAAACGCGTAATCAATGTATTTTGCTCGTTCACTAAAATAGTAAACAAACTATCTTTAGGATTTATTATTTTCTGAGAAGTTGTAGTGGCTGTAAATACACGTTTTGAAAGTTCATTACGTTGATTGACTAAAACTGAATCCTGTTGTTGTAATTCAGTTTGTGTGGCTTCAATTTTTTGAATTAACTCAGAGTAATCCTCTTTGCAAGAAGTTAAACTTAATGCTAAAGCAATTGTGCTAAGGATGGTGATGACAGAAGTTTTCATAGTAAATTATGTTTTATGGTTTAATGATTGATTACTCTTCATGATAAATAGTAACCCGTTATTAACATATTTAAACAAAAAAGTCTCTATCAATGGATAGAGACTTTTTTTGAAAATGATTTGTATTTCTTATTCAACAATGCCAAAAAACTCATTATAGCTTACTTCTTTCGTATCTAATTTACATGTTGTTTTTAAAACATCTAATACTTTTTTGCTATATAAGCCTTCAAATATTTTCTGTGCTTCTTCTTGTTTGCTTAAAATACCATCAACAATCTTCGCAACTTCTTTATCTTCCGGAACCTGACCGTAACGGGCAAATTGAGATCGAACATAATTACTTGCTTCGTCTTTAGCTTCATCAGCAGTTACGGCAATGTTATTGTTTTTAATAATTTTATTTTCAATTAATTTCCATTGCATAGATTTTGCATAAGAAGGGTACTCAGCCTCTAATTGCTCTTTAGTTAAAGGCTTCTCATTAACAGCCATTAACCAACGTTTTAAGAAATCATCCGGTAAAGTGATGTTTAATTTCTCTACTAAAGTTTTTTCAACGCCTTCAACAAATTTACGATCTGTATCCTGAGCAAACATTAAAGCTAATTCACCTTTAATTTTATCTTTAAATTCTTCTAAAGAATTAATAGTTCCAGCTCCATATAATTTGTCAAACAATTCTTGATTTAATTCTGCATCTTCCATACGTGCAATGTTACGCACAGTTAATTGTAAATTTGAATTAAAGTTTTCTGCTACTTCTTTATCAATACCTAAAGAAATTGATTTATCTACAGCCGAATCATATAATTCGTTTGCATTGATAACGATTTTATCTTCTTTTTTAGCACCGGTTAATTTTGCTTTAGCAACTTCATTTTTCAAACGATCAATCCCAATACTAGTAGATTTAAAAATACCACCGGCAACAATGTTGTTGTCAGCATCTAACTCAACGATATCGATGTATAAAACGTCTTTTTCTTCAGCTACTTCCGGATTAGAAGGCTTGCCATAGTTACGTTTCACGTCTTTTAAATATTTTTCTACTAACTCGTCATCAATTTTTACGGTGTTGTATACAAACGTTTGAGAGTTGTCTAATTTTACATCAAACTGAGGAGTTAAACCAAGTTCGTAGTTAAACGTCCACTCTGTTTGATTATCAAAATCAACCTGACTATCTTCTTTAGGCATTGGATTACCTAAGATCTCGATTTTATTATCGTTGATATAGTTATATAAAGCTTCGTTTAATATTTTATTGATTTCATCTACTAAAATAGATTTACCATGTTGTTTTTTAATTAAACCAACTGGCACTTTACCTGGTCTGAAACCTGGCATTGCCGCTTGTTTTTGTACTTTTTTAATCGCATTCTCTACTTTTGTTTCGTAGTCAGCCGGAGATAATGTAATGCTTAATTCTGCAGTTAATGCGTTAATGTCTTTTTTAGATATGTTCATGTTGTTTTTCTTAAATAAATATAAGGGCTGCAAAAATAAGGGATTTTAGCTAAAAATCAACGATTTAACGTATTTTTTAGTAAAATACCCCTAATGAATTGAAGATTAAAAATCCCAAATGGGATTAGTTGTAATCTACTGATTTTCAAAATATTAAAATAAAAATTATCATATAATGACAGCTTTCAGTAAGCTATTTCCAAAAATGGCCCATTAAAAATGGTTTTTATGCTATTTTAATTTTTGTAAAACGGTTATCTACAAGAAAGTTGTGAAAAACTAATTTAGTTAGTGGAATCTTTTGGCAAAGTATTTAGGATATTGCTTTTGTTAATATTTACGGATGCATAAACCCTTTCATACTTTATTGTTTATCGTTTTTACGTTTTTGGTTTTGGGCCTTATTAGTTTTGTATTTCCAGAAAAGGGGATTAACATTACCGAAAGGCTTAGCATTCATTATCCCTCTTTTTCATCTTTATTTTTAGAAAAAAAAGCGGAGAAAACAGATATATCTAATATTATTGCTCTTGCAGATGCAGAAGATAAAGCAATCGAATCGGATGCAGATACTTTGGAAGATAACCAACAAGTCTCTGCATCATCTGAACCCAAATTAGCAAAAGTAGACACGGCCTTAAAACTAATAACCAGTATTCAATACAAAAATGAATCAAAAACGGCTATGGCTAATTTCTTTAATGCGTTGGCTAATATCGCTAACGAAGAAAAAAGCATTCGTATTTTACATTATGGTGATTCGCAAATTGAAGGAGACAGGATAAGTGATTACATACGATTAAAGCTTCAGGGAGAATTTGGAGGGGAAGGTCCGGGATTGATTTCTTTTATGCCCGTTGCGCCAAGTGTGATTAATAAAATTTCATGGAGCGCAGGTTGGGACCGTTATCCTGTATTTGCAGGAAAAGATAAGCGCGTAAAACATAATAATTTTGGAGCTTTAGCACATATTACTCGTTTTTATAATTATTCTACTATAACGGATAGTACTCAATGTAAATCGGCTTGGGTAAAAGTAGTAACCAGTAAAAATGGTGGACCAAAAGCCGCAGCCTATAAAAAAATAAAATTGTTTTATGGAGGAGCACAAACAAAAACGGCAGTAGAACTATACGAAAACGGAACTTTAAATGCGTCTGATTCATTAGTGGCAGGGGGCAACTTTAATATTAAAGAATTTACTTTAAATCAAGGCGCATTGTTGCAGGAATTTAAATTTAAAGGAAAAGATAGCCCTGATTTTTATGGCGTTTCATTGGAAGGAAGCAAAGGGGTGATGGTAGATAATTTTGGATTGCGCGGAAGCTCTGGAACGTTTTTTAATCAAATTAATTTCGGACAGCTTAAAAATTTTTACGATTACTTAAATACTAAATTAATCATACTTCAGTTTGGTGGAAACTCTTTGCCGTATATTAAAACAAAAGAACAAGCGGACGCCTTTGGAACTTATTTAAGAGCACAAATTAATATCATTAAAAAGTTAGCGCCTCAAGCATCCATATTAGTGATTGGTCCTGCCGATATGAGCGTGAAAGTTGGTACAGAATATGAAACACATCCTCAGTTAGAAGATTTGCGTGATGCTATTAAAAAAGCTGCTTTTGATACCGATTGTGCTTTTTTTGATATGTATAGTTGCATGGGTGGTAGAAACAGTATGTTAACCTGGGTTGAACAAGGAATAGGAGCAAAGGATTATATTCATTTTAGTTCGGGCGGAGCTCGGAAAATAGCAGTGTTATTGTATTCATCATTGATGAGTGACTACAATAATTTTGTAAAAAACAGATAGAAAGATTAATGAAAAGAAACAGAACTATAAATATAACTTTCACTTGTCTTTTGTCATGTGTACTTTATCTTGTGTCATATCAAACAAAGGCACAGCAATATCCTTTTATTAAGTACGATCAAAGTAAATTACGTTTTGGAAAAGACAGTTCTCAGTTTATGAACTTCTATAAAAAAATAGATGAGCTCAGAGAAGGTAAAAGAAAAAAAGTAACAGTGGTTCATTTTGGCGGTTCGCACATTCAAGCTGGTTTTTGGACAGAAGTATTGATGGATGGATTTCAAGGAATTGGAAATTTTAAAGGTGGCGGTACATTTATTTTTCCTTTTAAAATTGTAAAAACAAATAGCCCGCATTTTTTTAAATCATTTACAACCGGAAAATGGATTAGAAAAAGAAATGCTTTATCAAAAGAAATGTGCGATAATTTAGGGATGGCAGGCATGGCCGGTATTACAAACGATAGCGCCAATACTTTTGGATTTAATTTACTAAAAAATAATCATCATCAATCTTTTAATTCACTAAGAGTATATCATAATTTTAATCCAAGTTTTGAATTTTCTATTGCAGATCAAACAGGGTTAAACTTTGTAAGAAACGATTTTATTAAATTAGGATACACCGAATTTTTCTTTGAATCATATATTGATTCGGTGAATTTTAATTTAGTACGAAAAGACACAATCATTAAAGATTTTATGATTAGGGGTTTTAGTATTGAAAATGATAATCCCGGTTTTTATTATGCATCTATTGGTGTTAATGGCGCTAGTACAGCTTCTTATTTAAGATGTCAGGAATTTGTAAATGAATTGTCTACCATTCCACCCGATTTGGTAATATTTTCTTTAGGAGTTAACGATACACATGACCCTAATTTTTCAAAACAAAAATTTATTCAAAACTATGATAGCTTAATTACTTTGATAAAAATGGCATCACCTAATTGCGTGTTTTTATTCACTACGGTAACGGATAATTATATGAATAGAAAAACTTCTAATAAACGTCCTATTAAAGCGCAAGAAGCCATGTTTGAGTTAATGGAAAAACACAACACAGCAGTGTACGATTTATATGCGGTGATGGGAGGATATAAATCAATTTATAAATGGTATAAAGCCAGCTTAGCTGCTAAAGACAAAGTACATTTTAATGGAAGAGGATATAATATATTAGCCACGATGATGTTTGATGCCTTTAATAAAAGTTATTTATATAATAGTAAGGTGAAAAAAGTTGAATGATGTATTGACATATTTAAAGTCTTGTTTCCTTTATGTAAAAGGACAACCTGTTATTTTTACTCAATTATATTTTTGGGGATTCTTTGCCGTGGTGCTAGGAATTTATTCTTTAATCTATAAAAAAAATACGGCGCGTACATTTTATTTATTATTAGTAAGTTTTTTCTTTTATTATAAAACCAGTGGCGTCTTTTTAATTTTACTCATCTTTACCATCATTAGTGATTACAATTGGGGAAGACTTATTTACGAAAGTAAATCAGAGTCTAAGAAAAAATTATACTTAACTATTAGCTTATTGCTTAACTTAACCTTATTGTGTTATTTTAAATATGCTTACTTCTTTACAGAAAGTATAAACCAATTAGCGGGAACAGATATTTCTTTCTTCAATCACTTCACGCAATTTAGTAATACCTTTTTAGGAACTAAAGACCCTGTAGATAAATTAATATTACCTGTTGGTATTTCTTTTTTCACCTTTCAATCTATATCCTATACGATTGATATGTATAGAGGAAAAGTAACACCAGTAAAATCAATTTTTGATTACGGCTTTTTTGTTTGCTTCTTCCCACATTTAGTTGCAGGTCCAATTGTAAAAGCCAATGAGTTTTTGTATCAAATTTACCAGGAATATAATTTAACACGCAAAGAATTTGGCTACGCTATATTTTGGATATTAAATGGTTTAGGTAAAAAAATAATGGCAGATTATATTGCCGTAAATTACATTGATAGAATATTTGACAATCCAAATTACTATTCAGGTGTAGAAACCGTGTTCGGTATCTTTGGTTATTCTTTACAGATTTATGCGGATTTCAGTGGTTATACCGATATTGCTATTGGTGTGGCGTTGCTTCTAGGCTATCGTTTAAAAACCAATTTCAAATCGCCTTATAAAGCGCAAGACGTGAGTGAATTTTGGAAACGCTGGCATATTTCTTTATCAACTTGGTTAAAAGATTATTTATACATTCCACTAGGAGGAAATAAAAAAGGAACCATTGGCTCCTACATCTGTATTGTCTTTTTATCCATTGTATTGGTAATGCTCACTGGTAAAATTTGGCTACTGCTGATTTTATTATTGATGGCAATTGTTTTAGTGCTATTAGCTTACTTCTTCCCTAAGGTAAAACAGAGTGTGAATACCAATATCAATTTATTAGTAACAATGTTACTCGGAGGTTTTTGGCATGGTAGTTCATGGTTATTTATTATTTGGGGTGGATTAAATGGATTGGGCTTAGTGGTTCATAAACTTTGGCAAAAAATTTCTCCGTTCAAAGATTCTAATTCCTTCGTCGTAAAAGGAATGATGGTGTTTATTACCTTAGCATTTATAAGTTTTACGCGTATCTTTTTTAGAAGCGACAGTTTGGATACCGTTAGTTTAATTTTTGATAGAATTACCAATCACTTTGGAGCAGCCTTAACCTTTAATATCATTCAAGGTTATGCCTTAGTGTTTTCAGTAATTTTGATTGGTTACTTAATTCATTGGATTCCAGAAAGTATCAAAGAAAAATACCGTTTAAAATTTGCCGAACTGCCTTTACCAGTAATGAGTTTAGTGGCAGTACTATTTGTGTTTTGTATTTACCAAATGGTAAGTGGCGAGATGCAACCGTTTATTTATTTTCAGTTTTAGTTTAACCGCAGAGAACGCTAAGTTTTTTCGTAGAGAAAACAATTTCACTTTTTTATAATACTGCATACGTTGGTAATAGTGCGGCTGGTTTTGGCAATTCGGCGCGAACCGTCATTCTGGGAAGGACCCGTGCAAGGAAAATGGCGGTTGGCGAATTGCCTTGACTTTTTGTTTCTTTTTCGTCAAGGAAAAAGAAAAACAGAAAGCTAAACCACTTTATAATTCTTATACTCCCCAACCTTCCAGCCAGTAGTGTTTTCAATAAAGAGTAAGAATTTATCTTTTGCAGACAATTTAATTTGTGATTTATCAAAATTAAATTTCCAATCTGCTGCCTTTACACGCCCTTGAAATACTTGCGGATGCGTGCCTTTAAATTCTTCTAAACTATCTATTTGTGAGTAGTCGAATTCTTCTACCTGAGCAATATTTTTTTTCATCCATTCATCATCATGCCACATCTTATGAAAATGTTCTTGCTTGGCTTGTTGTGCCTTTGGTGGTTTTACCCAGCCGTAATGGTATATCTCGGCGTTAATTGGTTTGACGTTTAATTTAGAATTATCTGTCTTTCTAAAACCTTGCGCATCTTTATAAGAACGAATGGATTTATCATTTCTAATAATGCGAATTTCTTTACGGTACCAACGACGAGAATTACCAACGTAATTGTATGTTCCATAAAAATGAACGTAGTTAAATAACAGACCATCAACCTGTTTGTCATCTTTATATTTCTGCATGGCTTCTTTAATAGAAGCTAAATGTTTTTCATGCACACACTCATCACTTTGAATATAAAAACACCAATCTGTATCTTTACTAATAGCATCAAAAGCTTTGTTGGTTTCAATAGCTAGTACTTGTCCGCCCTGACGTAAATTATCATCCCAAACAGTTTCAATAATTTTAATTTTAGGTGAATTAATATTTTTAATCAATTGCAAGGTTTCATCTTCGCTATTACCTACCGCTACAATAAATTCATCACAAATAGGTAAAATAGAAGTAATCGCTTCTACCACTGGATAGTCGAACTTAATCGCATTTCGTATGATGGTGAAGCCTGCTACTTTCATGCTGTTCGTTTGTTCTCGACTGCGCTCGAACTGACAAATATGTCACCCTGAGCGGAGTCGAAGGGTTAAAATTCCGGATTTTGTCCTACAAAGTTTTGCGGTGTAATGTTTAGTAACTCCGCTTTTACATCTGCACTCACATTCAACCCATTAATAAATGTATGCATCGAGTCTTTTGTAATATGTGTGTTTGTACGAGTTAAATCTTTCAATGCTTCGTAAGGTTTTGGATATCCTTCTCTGCGTAAAATAGTTTGCACTGCTTCAGCAACAACTGCCCAGTTATTTTCTAAATCTCTGTTAAAGATTTCTTCATTTAAAATTAATTTATCAAGGCCTTTTAAAATGCTCTTGTAAGAAATTAAAATATGTGCTACCGGCACACCTAGGTTTCTTAATACAGTACTATCTGTTAAATCTCTTTGTAAACGTGATACCGGAAGCTTAGCAGATAAGTGTTCTAAAATCGCGTTTGCAATTCCTAAATTACCTTCTGCATTTTCAAAATCAATTGGGTTTACTTTATGTGGCATTGCCGAAGAACCGATTTCCCCTGCTTTTAATTTTTGTTTAAAATAATCCATACTCACATAGGTCCAAATATCGCGACATAAATCTAATAAGATGGTATTGATACGTTTTAAAGTATCGCAATAAGCGGCAATATTATCGTAGTGCTCAATTTGTGTAGTAAACTGACTTCTGCTTAAACCCAACGTATTATTCACGAATTCGTTCCCAAATTTAATCCAATCATTTTTTGGATAAGCCACATAGTGTGCGTTGAAGTTACCAGTTGCTCCGCCAAACTTTGCCGAAAATGGTATAGCATTTAATTGATTGATTTGAATTTGTAAACGTTCTACAAATACATAAATTTCTTTTCCTAAACGAGTAGGGGAAGCAGGCTGACCGTGAGTACGTGCTAATAAAGAAATGTTTTTCCATTCTTTAGCTAAGCCAGTTAATTTATCTGTTACTTGTTTTAGGCTTGGCAATACCACTTCATTGTTGGCTTGCTTTAGCGACAATGGAATAGACGTATTATTAATATCCTGTGAGGTTAAACCAAAGTGTACAAACTCTAAATAGTTTTCTAAACCTTGCGCTTTTAATTTTTCTTTAATGAAATACTCAACAGCTTTTACATCGTGATTAGTTGTTTTTTCGGTTTCTTTAATAACCTCTGCATCCGCAAACGAAAAGTTTTGGTACACGGCTTTTAAACCAGCAATTTGATTTTCGTTTAACTTTGGTAATTGAGGCAAACCTTGTTGTGATAACAAAATGAAATAGTCAATTTCCACTTGCACACGGTATCTAATTAATCCGAATTCAGAAAAGTAAGCCGCTAATTCGTTAGTTACACGGCGGTAACGTCCATCAACAGGAGATATAGCAGTTAAAGTATTTAATTCCATAATTTTAAAAATAAAGGGTAAATATAGGGAATTTTGAAGAAACACTCGTCAGGTTTTTAAAACCTGACGAGTGTTAAGAGTTATTCTATAATCACAATCTTCTTAAACTCCACTTTTTGGTTTCCAATTAATTTCACAATATACACGCCTTCTGCATAATCTGTTAAATCAACTTTTTGCAGAATGCTATTAATTTTATTTTCAGCAACTAATTTCCCATTTAAACTGTAAATTTCATACTTGTTAAATGTTGATTCTGTTTGAGAAATAGTAATACTATTTTTTGTCGGGTTAGGAAATATTCTCCCGATATAGTCAGAAGAAACCGATTCATTTATTCCCGTAATTAGTCCGTCATATTTAATTTGTGCTTGTTGTGCGCCACTAATTAAATTTTGTATACTATCGCCTCCAATGATAGCAAATGCAATTTTAATAGTCTCGTTCGGGTCTAATGTTATTGGGCCACTACTCATTACATTCATCACATCGTTGCCATTTCCGCCAACTCCTGAGGCTAAACGTTGGGTTGATAAACTTAAATATTTATCTTTTGTAGATACGCCATTTGCAAAATCAAGACCCCCATTACCACCACTTACATGATCAATGGCGTAAAAATTTGGAGGCGCGGTATTGGTTAGTAGTTTTATGCCTCCGTATTTTCCGCCTGTAGCCGTATAATAACTGTAGCCCATTTTAGTAGTTGCATCATAAGCACTTCGATTTTGTGTAAATGTTCCACCATCAATATCCCAATCTGCAAAAATACCAGCATACATATTTTTAATAGTATCGGTACTGTGAGTATTTGTAATGATGTATTCCCAAATAACAAATTGATTATTTGGGACTGAAGCCCAAGCATACGTATTTTGTTCTATTGTAATGGGCAAAGGCGATGAAGATAAATTATCATTCATTTTTGCTTTCGTATCAAAATCTGAAGTAACTGACGGAATTTGTAATTCAATAGTATTGATGTTGCTAAAATCAACATCAGATACGCTGGTGTTTAATCCTCTCACGCAGTCTGATACTTTAGTTGTGTCGCTGCCAACCATTAAACCTGCTTCATATAACAGGTCAACATCTTTATATATAAACCCTAGTCCCTGACCCTGTGCATCCTGATTATATCCAATTTTACCTTTACTGGTAGCAGTTGTTTTTACATCATTTATCTTAATGTGTATATAATCCACATTAGCAAATAATGTAAAAAATTGTTTAGCCTGATAAGAGCCATCCGTCATCAATACTTCAAAAATTATTTCCTGATTTATTGGAATAGCACCCGTCAATTTAAACGAAAAAGGATCGAGCGAATTGGTCTTACTGGCTAATGTATTTAATACACCTAAAGAAGTTGTATTATCAATACTAACAACATAAGGAGATAAAGGAGTTACCGTTATATTTAAAGAGGATGTTGGGTTTAAATAGTTGATAAATGTCCCTGAAATAAATAGAGAATCGCCTGCGATATATAATAAATCATTGTGATCGGTTAGTGTTTTATTGGTCATAACAATACCGGGAGAAGCCGGATCAGTTAAGGCCCGATATAAATTAATTCTTCCTGTTCCAAGTTTATTTAGATACAATGGGTTTGCTGCATAAATATCATCTGCTGTTGTTTTTAAGAGTTCGCCAATTTGTAATCCACTATAAGACGGGAATTGGTATTTTAAAATCCCGGCAGCTCCTGCAACAACAGGAGAAGACATGGATGTTCCCGACATTGTATAATAAAAACTACCTGGCCATGTGGAGTTAACATTATCTCCCGGAGCGCAGACATCTACCATATAACCATAGTTGGATGAAAATTGCTTAGTGTCGCTTATAGTAGTATTACCTACCGAAAGAGCATAATTATAGGCTGCCGGAAAAAAATCACCATCTCTGTTATCATTACCTGCAGCGCATACTACTAAACAGTTTTTATTAATGGTAGCATAATCAATGATATCTTGTCCAAACTGACTTGAACCTCCACCGCCCCATGAACAGTTAATGATTTGACAACCGTGATCTGCCGCATATTTAATTCCCTCATAAGCAGCAACCAGTGAACCGTTAGAATTTCCTATTTTTATCGGTAAAAATTTGCAATAAAAACCAACGCCTGCACCTCCTAGATTATTATCAGCACTAGCGCTGGATAATCCGGATACATGTACGCCATGTGCATTTGCTTCCCATGTTGGATCATTATCGTTACTGCCCAAATCCCAACCCATATAGTTATCAGTATAGCCGTCACCATCATTATCAATACCATCAGGCACGTCGGCATAATTACGTTTTACATTATTATATAAATCAGCATGCGTAAAGTCAACTCCTGTATCTGTAATTCCTATAACAATAGATGAATCACCTTTTGTCACATCCCATGCATTAAACGCATTAATGGTTAATAAATGATATTGATTTGTAGGATTTGCTAATGGATCATTGGGAACATAAGTTATTTTGGGAACAAAATGCGGCTCAGCATAAATCAAAATACCTGACAATAATAATTTACTAATTGCTTTTTCGATATATATGTCAGAAGTATAGTTTAATTCATAGATTAAAGATAGATCTGCATATGCTTGTCCCGCTTCATTAGTTGGCTTTATGGGACGTTTATCTGCTGGAAATTTTTTATGCAAATTAGTAACTCCAATGATCTTTGCCAGAGTAATAAATGCAGGATGTTCTATGGTTGTATTATGGCATACAGTAGCATAATTAGGTTTTACTTTAA
>JAEUTR010000209.1 GCA_016787365.1 Bacteroidia bacterium | reverse complement strand
GGAATTACGGTTGAAGAATTTATTTATAGTGAAGAATATTGCGGAGGTATCCGTAATGGAAAAAAATTAAAAGCAGTTGTTGCAGGCGGTTCTTCGGTGCCAATTTTACCAACTGAATTAATTTTAAAAACTGCTAAAGGTGAACCTCGTTTAATGACATACGAAAGTTTATCTGACGGTGGTTTCCAAACAGGTACTATGTTAGGTTCAGGTGGTTTTATTGCTATGGACGAAGACACAAGTATTGTGAAGAATTTATTCACCTTCTCTCGTTTCTATCATCACGAGTCTTGCGGACAATGTTCACCTTGTCGTGAAGGAACAGGTTGGATGGAAAAAATATTAAAGAAGTTTTTAGATGGAACTGCTAATGAAAGTGATGTGGATTTATTGTGGGACATTCAAAGTAAAATTGAAGGTAAAACAATTTGTCCTTTAGGTGAAGCAGCAGCATGGCCAGTAGCAGCAGCTATTCGTCACTTCAAACATGAATTTATTGAAATTGCACAAAAGAAAAAATTTGTAGATATTTCTCATTACGATAGATTAAATAAAATTAGAGCTTAATGAAAGTAACGATAGATGGAATAGAAATTGACGTACCAAAGGGTACCACAATTCTTCAAGCAGCACGTATGATAGGTCAGGAGGTAGCTCCACCAACCATGTGCTATTATTCTTCATTAAAAACCAGTGGTGGATATTGCCGTACTTGTATTGTAAAAGTAACACAAGGTAGTGCTGCAAATCCTACTCCAATGCCTAAACCGGTGGCTAGTTGTCGTACGGAGGTGATGGATGGAATGGTTGTAGAAAATGTAACTAATAAAGATGTATTAGAAGCACGTAAAGGTGTGGTTGAATTTTTATTAGTAAACCATCCTTTAGATTGCCCAGTATGTGATCAAGCAGGAGAATGTTCTTTACAAGATTTAGGATACGGACATGGCGCAGCAACCACACGTTATGAATTCCCTCGTAGAGAATTTGAACGTATTGATATTGGTAAGTATGTGCAATTACACATGAACCGTTGCATCATGTGTTTCCGTTGCGTAAAAGTTGCTGAGCAATTAACGGATAACCGTGTTCATGGTGTGATGCACCGTGGAGATGCGGCAGAGATTTCTACATATATTGAGAATGTTATTGAAAATGATTTTTCTGGTAACGTGATTGATGTGTGCCCGGTTGGTGCATTAACTGATAAAACATTCCGTTTCAAATCTCGTGTTTGGTTTACGAAGCCTGTTGATGCAAGTTGTGATTGCAAAAAATGTTCTGGTAAAGTACGTTTATGGATGAAAGGTGAAGAAGTGTTGCGTGTGACTGCTCGTAAAGATCAGTGGGGAGAAGCAGAAGAATTTATTTGCAATACTTGCCGTTTTGATAGAAAGAAAACATCTGATTGGAAAATTGAAGGTCCAACAAAAGTTGATCGTCATTCAGTGATTTCACAAAATCATTACAATCATTTAAATGAACTAAAAGTGCAAGTATTGAAACAACAAAAAGCACTTGGATTTATGGATATTAATAAAAGACCTTAATTAAGTATGACAGCATTTATAATATACAAAGCAATTATGTGCGTGGGGATCTTTGTTCTCCTACTTGCATCCGCAGCATACGCTACTTTATGGGAAAGAAAATTCGCCGCTTTTTTACAAGATAGAAAAGGACCAAGCAGAGCTGGTTGGGGTGGTTTATTACAACCATTAGCAGATGGTGTAAAAATGTTCATGAAAGAAGAAATCATTCCTAATGTTTCAAATCGTGCGTTATTTATTTTAGGTCCCTCGTTATTTATGGTAACAGCTGTTATCACAAGTGCTGTGGTGCCTTGGGCTAAACCAGTTATCATTGGTGGTCAAACCTATGATTTACAAATTACAGATATTAATATTGGTGTGATTTATTTATTAGGAGTTGCTTCTATTGGTGTGTATGGCATTATGATTGGTGGTTGGTCATCAAATAATAAATTCGCCTTATTAGGAGCAGTTCGTGCATCATCACAAATGATTAGTTACGAGATTCCAATGGGTATTGCTTTAATTGCTTTAATTATTTCTTCAGGCGGTTCTTTAAGTTTAAAAACAATTGTTGAAGGACAAGATGCAGGGCTTGCTAATATTGTTTGGCAACCTTTAGGATTTTTAATTTTCTTTATTTGTGCATTAGCAGAAACCAATCGTGCACCATTTGATTTACCTGAGTGTGAAACTGAATTAGTTGGCGGTTACCATACAGAGTATTCATCTATGAAATTAGGCTTATACTTATTTGCTGAATATATCAACATG
>JAEUTR010000159.1 GCA_016787365.1 Bacteroidia bacterium | reverse complement strand
ATTTTCCATATTTAATACCGGCACTTTTTGCCATACTCTTACACATATTTTCAAACGGATCAATCTTTACATCAAAGGTATTTAATTTGTAGGTTTCCAAGATACCTTCCACCATCTCTTGAGTGTTAAATTCTCCTAATTCTGCAGGAGTTCCTTGAACAACTACCGTGTTTTTTCCAAAAGGTTCAATTTCAAAGCCCAGTAATTTAAAATGAGGCATTAAACTTTCTAACAAAACATAGTCGTTTGGGGTTAATTCAATTGTTACCGGAAACAAAACCTGTTGAGAAGAAGAGGCCTGGTTTTTATCTTTTGTAGCTACATAGTGTTCATACAAAATGCGTTCGTGAGCACGTTGCTGATCTATAACCAATAAGCCATTTTCGTGAGCAGAAATAATATATTTATTATACAACTGAAATCCTTTTGAAGAAAAAACATTATGCTCAAGTTGAGTTTGTTCTGCCTGTTTCTCTAATTGTAAGTTTTCATTTTCGCCTCTATAGTCGGTATTGGCATAATTTTGATATAAACTTTCCCAATTTTGTTTATTATGTTTTTGTAAATCACTTTCAGCAGGTTGTTTATAAGAACTTCCAGAAGATGATTTAGATGATGGGGAAGAAAAAGGATTATAATCTTTATTAACAGTAACTGTTGGTGCGGATACTGATTTTGTATAATCAATTTCAAAACTCATTTCACTGTTAAAATCGAGGCTAGGAGCAAGGTTCGCTTTTCCTAAAGCACGTTTAACAGCACTATGCAATAAAGCGTAAATTATTTTTTCATCTTGAAACTTAATTTCTGTTTTTGTAGGATGAATATTGATATCAATAAACTCAGGATTAACTTCTAAAAACAAATAATAAGCAGGATGTGCATCATTAGCAATTAATTCTCTGTATGCTTCCGTTATGGAATGATTTAGATACGCGCTCTTAATAAAACGATCATTTACAAAAAAGTATTGATCTCCCCGGCGTTTTTTAGCATTTTCGGGTTTACCAACATATCCGGATATCTTAACAACATCTGTTATTTCATTTATCTGTACTAATTTACCTTGTAGATTTTTGCTAAATAAACCTGATATGCGTTCAATTAAAGAAGCCGGCGGCAAATTGTATATTTCATTTCCATTACTAAATAGTTGAAAATGAATATTAGCATGTGGTAAACATACCCGTTCAAATTCATCAATAATATGCTTTAATTCAACGCTATCATCTTTTAAAAAATTTCGGCGTGCTGGAATATTAAAAAATAAATTTTTAACACTAAATGAAGAACCCGTGGGTGCCTGGCACTCTTCCTGTCGTATAAATTTATTACCTTCAATTTCAATTAATTGTCCTACAATATCTTCTGCACGCTTTGTTTTTAATTCAACCTGAGCTACAGCAGCAATACTTGCCAGAGCTTCTCCTCTAAAACCTTTTGTATGTAGTTGAAATAAATCTTCCGCTTTCTTGATTTTTGAAGTAGCGTGGCGTTCAAAAGCCATACGAGCATCCATAGGATTCATTCCTAAACCGTTATCAATTACCTGTACAAGTGTTTTTCCGGCATCTTTAACAATTAGTTTTATAAATGTAGCTTTTGCATCAATGGCATTTTCCAGAAGTTCTTTTACTATGGATGCAGGTCGTTGAACAACCTCGCCGGCAGCTATCTGGTTAGCGACACTTTCAGGTAAAAGGGTAATGACATTTTGCATGGCTGCAAAGGTAATTTTTTACTTGATTTACCCTAAAAAAGTAGCTTCTTTTAGAAAATTTAAAAAAAAGTTGATAATAAATTTTCAATACAGCATTTTATTTTATATATTTCCAAAAAAATAAATAGGTTATGTCGACAAAAACTAAGGCTTCGTCAAAAAATAAAAAAGC
>JAEUTR010000108.1 GCA_016787365.1 Bacteroidia bacterium | reverse complement strand
CTAAATAACAGTTTGCCAGTATTGATTTTGGGGTCGATGATATTTTATTTTTATAAGCCAATTGCGTGGCCTGCAATTTTATGGATTTATGTGATAAGTGGACTATGGTTGTGGGTTGGAGGCCGTAACAATGATGTTATTCCAAATTATCATATAGGAGCAAGTACTTTAATTTATGGTTTTTCTACCTTTTTGTTTTTTAGTGGCGTATTCCGCAAACATAAACAACTCATGATGGTATCTGCATTTGTGGTATTTACGTATGGAAGTATTACCTGGGGAATATTTCCAATAGATAGAACCATGTCTTGGGAAGGGCATTTGTTTGGTTCTATTTCAGGAATATTAGTAGCCTATAGTTATCGAAAAGATGGTCCTCAGCCTATAGAATACCAATGGCCGGAAGAAGAAATTGATTTAGAAGCCATCGCTAATCAAGAGTTATTTGAGGAACAAAATGCCGCCCAAATACAAGTTGAATTACAAAATGATAAGCCATCTTTGGATCCTTTTCAAATCGTTTATCATTTCAAAGAATCAGGAGAAAATAAACCATCCGAAACTAAAAAATAGAAACGCGGATAAAACGGATTGTGCTGATGTTCACCAATTTTGTTTTAATCCGCCCAATCCGTTTTATCCGTGTCCCTATTAAAAGGTAGCTGATTTTGCCGAGGGATCATCTAAAATCTCTATTTTTTTAACAGAAAATTTTGAGTATATTTGCCCGAATTTTAACACCGAAAATTCATTCTTATGGCATCAACACTTTTAGCAAACAAATTTGCTCCCGAAGGTTTAACGTATGATGATGTTTTATTAGTTCCTGCTTATTCTGAAGTATTACCTCGTGAGGTAAATATTTCAAGTCAATTTACTAAAAACATCAAGATAAATTCCCCAATTGTTTCAGCAGCGATGGATACTGTAACCGAGTATCAAATGGCTATTACTATTGCTCAAGAAGGAGGAATAGGCGTATTACATAAAAACATGACAATTGCAGATCAAGCTATGCATGTGCGTAAAGTAAAACGTAGCGAAAGCGGAATGATTGTAGATCCATTAACCATAATTCAAACAGCTACTATCAGTGATGCTTTAGCTATTATGGCTGAAAACAAAATTGGTGGAGTACCTGTGGTTGATGCTGATAAAAAGTTTGTAGGTATTGTTACTAATCGTGATTTACGTTTTGAGAAAAACTTAAAACGCTTAGTAAAAGAAGTAATGACTCCTGCCAGTAAAGCTGTTACAGCTAAGCAAGGTGTTACTTTAAAACAAGCAGAAGAAATTTTACAAGACCATAAAATAGAAAAATTACCAATCCTTGATAAAAACAATCGTTTAATTGGTTTAATTACTTACAAAGATATTATCAAAATTAAAGTACGTCCTAATGCCGCTAAAGATGATAGAGGTAGATTACGTGTTGCTGCGGCTGTTGGCGTTACTGCTGATACCATGGAACGTGTGGATGCTTTAGTGGAAGCTGGAGTAGATGCTATTATTATTGATACAGCTCACGGTCATTCTAAAGGAGTAATTATCAAATTAAAAGAAGTAAAAAAGAAATACAAAGATTTACAAGTTGTTGTTGGAAATATTGCAACTGGTGCTGCTGCATTGGATTTAATGAAAGCTGGTGCTGATGGTGTGAAAGTGGGGATTGGTCCAGGTTCTATTTGTACTACTCGTGTTATTGCGGGTGTTGGTGTTCCTCAATTAACGGCTATTATGGAAGTAGCTGCCGCTTTAAAAGGTCGTTTACCAATTATTGCTGATGGAGGAATTCGTTATACTGGTGATATCGTAAAAGCAATTGCAGCAGGCGCTCATACGGTAATGATGGGAGGAATGTTTGCTGGTGTTGAAGAAAGTCCGGGAGAAACGATTATTTTCGAAGGTCGTCAGTTTAAAGCTTACCGTGGAATGGGTTCATTAGAAGCGATGCAAAAAGGTTCTAAAGATCGTTATTTCCAAGATGCAGAAGATGATATTAAAAAATTGGTACCAGAAGGTATTAGTGGTCGTGTGCCATACAAAGGACATTTAGCAGATGTGATGTATCAATTAATAGGTGGTTTAAGAGCAGGTATGGGATATTGCGGAGCAAAAGACATTAAAGCTTTACAGTTAGCTAAATTTACTCGTATTACTGCGGCAGGTGTTAAAGAAAGTCATCCACACGATGTTGTGATTACAAGAGAAGCACCGAATTATACAAGATAAGGATAGAAGAGACAATAGAGATTGAAGGGACGAAAGAGATAAAATGAAAAAGAGTTAAATCTCTTTAATCTCTTAAGTCAAATAGTCTTTTAAGTCATTAATAATGAAATTAAAACAAAGTTAGAAAGATGGTATTACCAATAGTAGTTTACGGCGATCCGGTTTTAAGAAAAAAGTGTGTTGATATTGATAAAGACTATCCTAATTTAGGGCAGTTTATTAAGGATATGTATGAAACTATGTACGAGGCTAATGGTGTAGGTTTGGCAGCTCCACAAGTTAATAAAGCAATTCGTTTATTTGTGGTGGACGCTTCTCCCTTTGCAGAAGTGGATGAAGATGAAGAGCCTGAATTTACGGCTGAAGAAATGAAGCAAATGAATGGTTTTAAGAAAACATTTATTAATGCTCAAATACTTGAAGAAACAGGAGAGGAATGGAAATTTAATGAAGGCTGTTTAAGTATTCCAAAAATTAGAGAAGATGTTTTACGTAAACCAACATTAACGATTGAGTATTACGACGAGCATTTTAAAAAACATACAGAAACGTATGATGGTGTCATTGCCCGTGTTATTCAACACGAATACGACCACATTGAAGGAGTTTTATTTACCGATAAAATAAATCCTTTTAAACGCAAATTAATTAGTGGTAAATTAACAGATATTTCTAAAGGGAAATTCAGAGCAGATTATAAAACAAGAGTATTTCAACCAAAACGATAATCATGTTACAAAGAATTGGATTTTTTATTACAGGCTCAGTACTTTTTGTTTCTTGTGGAAGTAATACAGGTTCAGATCAAAAACAAGAAGTGGTAAAAAAGGATACTATTGTTGCGTCAACAGACAAATGCACTACCTTATTTAACGATGCAAAGCGTTTGGATAATGTCTTATTGAAGGCAACTGTTGTTAATCCTGAAATTGCAGAGCAAGCTATTAACGCTTTTTATGAATTTTCTACTAATTGCAAAACAGATTCCTTAGCTCCGGTATTTTTATTAAAAGCAGGGCAGGTAGCACAAACCATAAGAAAGTATACACAGGCTCAGTCTTTTTTTACAAAATGTATAGATGAGTTTCCTAAATTTAAAAGCAGAGGAGCAGCTATGTTTTTATTAGCCCAGTTATATGATGATGCCGCTATTTTAAATAATGAATCTGAGGCCAGAACAATTTATCATCAGATTATTCGCGAGTATCCAGATAGCCCATATGCTAATGATGCCAAGGCATGTATACAAAACATTGGCAAAACGGACGAACAATTGATACAAGAGTTTTTAAAGAAGAATAAATAAAAATTCTTCATCTACTCCATAAAATTTTACAAGAACTTAACTAAAGCGAATAGCTTTTATAGGAGTTATTTTGTTAAGAATTAATGTGGGTAAAAACATCATTAATAAACAGGTAATTATGGTTCCAAGGTTAATTAATAAAATATGCAGGATGGATAAATTAATAGGAACAGAATCTAAATAATAGGTATCGGGGTTCAGCGATAAAAACTTAAATTGTAGTTGAAGCCAACAAAATCCAATACCAATAAGGTTTCCAAAAAATAAACCTTTTATTAGTAATTGAATGGACATATGAAAAAATATTTTTCGCACACTGGCATTTGCCAATCCCAATGCTTTTAAAATTCCCACTAAATTAGTTCGTTCCAAAATCAAAATCAATAGAGCCGAAATCATATTTATAGCAGCAACCAGCACCATTAAAGATATTATAATAATAGCGTTTACATCAATCATATCCAGCCAGCTAAAAATAGCGCTTTGTAATTGCTTAACGGATGCAACCGTATAATTATAACCAATAACGTCATTTAGGTTTTCTAAAGAGGTATCTAATAAGTTAAAATCATTTAGGTAAATTTCGTAACCTGCTACTTCATTTTCTTTCCAGTAATTTAATTTTTGAATTTGTTTTAAATCTACGAATACCAGGTTTTTATCAAAGTCTGAAAAGCCTGTATTGAAAATTCCCTTTACATAAAAATCTTTTACCCTTGGTTCATACTCAATGTAATTTGTGCCATTAAACGTAGTGTCGTTTAATTTTTTTTTGATCATGAAATACACTAACAGTTTCTGGTTCAATGTCAGACTTAATTTATTTGCAAGTGTTTGAGAAATAAATATGCCCTTACTAATAGAATCTTTATGAAGAGATAAAACTTGACCTTCGGAAACATAGGGTTTTAAATATTCCCAGTCATAGTCGGTTGAAACTCCTTTTAATATAATGCCTTCGTTTTCGGTTTTTGTTTTTAAAATACCATTTTTAGTAGCAAAAGCCTGTATATGTTTTACGTTATCTGTTGTTGCAATCTTTTCTAATAAATCCTCATTAAACGAAATGGGATTAGGTTCTAAAGATTGGTTTGGGTCATAATCATTTATTTGAAGATGAGATGTAAATGTGATTATTTTATGTATAATTTGTTGCTGAAATCCTGTAACAACAGCCATTGTTATGATCATAACAGCTACACCTAAAGTAATACCTGTAATGCCTATTTTAACAATAGGACTGGAGATATTATTTTTTTCCTGACCTTTATTCAGAATACGGGTAGCTATATATCTTGAGAAATTCATCCGAGATAAAGATAATGAATTTTATATAGCTTAGTATTTTTTATGTTTTGTAAATGCTTGTATTTGTTATCTTTACAATGTAATATCTAAATAATTGTATGCGGTTAGTTGTAATTTTTATTGCCTTTTTTTTCAATATATACTTCTCTGTATCTCAAACTCGCATGCAAAATTACGAGTCAATAACTACAGGAGCGCAGCAAATAGATGTGTATTTACCTAAACTGATAAATAAAAAAGTGGCTATTGTAACTAACGCATCCGGTGTTATAGGAAACAAACATATAGTAGATACCTTATTGAAACATAAGGTAAAAATTGTAAAAATATTTGGCCCTGAACATGGATTTAGAGGAACAGCTGATGCCGGCGAAAAAGTAAAAAGTGGTAAAGATGCTTTAACCAATATTACAGTAGTATCATTATATGGCTCTCATAAAAAACCAACTAAAGAGGATTTAAAGGGTGTAGATGTTGTATTATATGATATCCAAGATGTGGGAGTAAGGTTTTATACATACATATCAACCATGACTTATGTAATGGAAGCATGTGCCGAAAACAAAAAAGAATTAATTATTTTGGACAGACCTAATCCTAATGGTTTTTATATTGACGGGCCTGTAATGACAGATAAATATAAATCATTTTTGGGTATGCATAACGTACCTCTAGTATATGGAATGACGTGCGGAGAATATGCCCAAATGGTTAATGGCGAAGGATGGATGAAAAATAAAGTAAGTTGTAAGTTAACGGTTATTCCTTTAAAAAATTATAAAAGAGATTGTTTTATAAAAGGCTTACCCGTGAGTCCAAGTCCAAATATTACAAATGATACCGCAATTGTTTTATATCCTACTTTAGGACTATTTGAAGGTACCATAGTATCATTAGGGCGAGGTACAAAATTGCCTTTTCAGTACATTGGTTACCCAACTAACAATACTGGTAATTATAAATTTTCGTTTACACCTCAATCTTCGGCAATAACTAAAAAACCTAAATACCAGGATACCTTATGTTATGGTTATAATATGGGAAATCAGATATTACTATGGTTGGATATTAAAAAAATAGGCATTGAATTAGTTAATGAGTTTTATACCAATAGCAGTAATAAGGAAAAGTTTTTTGACAAAAATTTTAATTACCATTCAGGTAACGATGAGTTGCAACAACAAATTGTATCCGGTATTTCAGCCAAAGATATAAGAGCTTCATGGAAGCCTGAAATAAATAAATTCAAAGAAATCAGAAAAAAATACCTGATCTATCAGGATTTTTGACAATAACAGCTACATTTTATTGTATTATTCACTTAGAGAGTTTACATTTGCGCCACAAATTAGGAGAGGTGTCAGAGTGGTCGAACGAGCAAGCCTGGAAAGTTTGTATACGGGAAACTGTATCGTGGGTTCGAATCCCACCCTCTCCGCGATAAATGTAAAAAGCGCTCTTGTGGCGCTTTTTTATTTTCCGAAATGTCCGAAAACTTGTTTTCGGGACATGGAGGAAAATAAAAAAGTATCCTGTGCAAGGGGATAGCTTTTTAAATTGTGACTCAAGGAGTCATAGGAATCAGTTTACTAATCCCGAACTGAAATCTTAGGCGTTCATTTACCAAATTATCTTAAATTTTATATACAGATAATGAACATGTCACTTTGGTATTTGAAAATAAAATTTAAATTTACTGTGAAAGATATTTGTTATGCAAAAGCTATTGAAATTGATAAAAAAGCTGGGGTATTATGCTCCGTGCTCTGTTTATTTAGTAGTTTTTTGCGTGATCATTATTCCCGGATATTATTGGTTACATAAATTAAGTAAGCTTCCCGATTCGGCTTATAAAGACATCTTTAGTTTATTACTGATGATTGCTTTGGTGTTTAGTGTTTCTATTTTATGTTTTGGTTTTTTAACTGTGCTATTTTCTTTTATCTATTTTAAATGGAAACAAGCAAAAAACCTAGTTGTCATAAAGCTTATGACTTCTCCGGCAACAAAGGGAAAGCAAGCAATCCACATTCAAATAAATCCTATTTTTTTGCCATTGATTGGCTTTTTAAAAGTGCGTTTATTATACGATAAGGATCATTATTCTAATAAATTTTCACTGATTACAAAAAGTGATAAGCCTTTTGGATTTTCATTTGATGGTACGTTTAATTGGAATTTGCCTGAAATACGAGAATATCAAATTGAAAAAGTCATTATCTATTTCGAAGATTTTTTTCAGTTCTTTTCCTTTGCGGTTAGCATCAATACATCTAACCGTTTTTACGTGAGCCCAACTGAGCAAGAGTTGGCAAAGATAAACGGCTCTCCCCGTAAAACGGAAGATACCACCGTTAGGATTGAAGAATTGAAACGCGTGGAAGGTGAATTAATTAATTATAAGAATTTTGAAAACAATGATGACGTCCGTCGCATTGTATGGAAGATTTATGCTAAAAATAAGGAACTAGTTGTTCGCATTCCCGAAATCATGGATCCTTATGCTTCTCATATTTATTTATATACGTCCTTTCATACGCATTTTGATGTAAAGGGCAATGAAGTGATTGAGACACCTTTTTTAAATTATTATAAAACCATTTGTTGGTCGGTTTACAAACAACTCGCGCAAAAAGGATTAGAAGTAAGATATATAGCTGATCAATCTATTCCTCCAACAGCGTTAAGCGAACCTGATGAGCAAGTTAAATATGCTATTACAGTTTGTAATTGGCAAAGCGATACAAATTTGAAAGATTTCATAAAGCCAGGTAACGCTTCGGTGTTAATTGTTTCTTCGCTAAATGATGTTGAGCAGATAAAAGATTTTGCTGATAATTATGGTGCTGATATTACGATTGTGTTTGTGCCGCTAACAGAATGCCTTCAGCAAAATGATATGAAAGATTGGATTAAGTGGTTATTTATATCCAACGAAAATGATCAATTGGCTTCGTATAAAACCAGATGGAATTTATCGCCATTGCGTTTTAAATTAAATGACAACGAAAAAGAAATAGTATCCGTTTTAAAACAAACCGACAAAGCCTCAATTATTAGAAATTAAATGACCATAGGAAAAGTACATAGTATAAAAAAGACTCTATTCCAGTTATTATTACTGGCTCTTCCTACTATTGTTTTTATTTGTTTTATTTTATGGCGTTTAAATAATTTTTATGCCATTCTTGATAACGAATGGTTGAGCCAAGGTGTGTATTTTGCATCTGGTTGTTTTTTAGCAGTTGGTTTATTTAGTTATCGTTTTCGGTTTATTACGATTACGGCCATTATATGTTTGGCTAACTACATTATTTATGGAGTACTTCAAAATGCCAGCTTTGGCGAATTTGATAGTTTTTATGTATCAGTTAAGTTTTACATTTTTATTATTCTCTTTTCCACAGGCTGGTTTATTGGCTATGGCTTTAGTCGATCAAAATACTTAACCATTGTTTGGAGTGTATTGCTACTAATCATCGAAATTGTACTCATTAGTAAAACAACTGATATTACTGTAAGTAGCATTTTAAATGGCTTGATTCCGGTATTAATTTATTCGTTTTATATTATTTATACAACTGAGTTAATACGAAATATAAATGAAGACGAAACTCATTTTGGCTGGTTTGTCGGTAAACGCTTGGGGGCATTTGCGTTGGTGTTACTGATTCTTTTTATTGCAGTTCTTTCCATATTTAAAGGCAATTTTAATGCGATAGAAAAAGAGTGGGGAGGTGCCTCTAAAGGACAGTCGGGGAAAGGAAAGGGGAACAGTGAATCTATGACCCAAAAAGACAAAAACGGAGGTGTGTCTAATAAAGATCAATCTAAGTTGTCGGGTTCATTAAGTAAAGACAAACAATTAATTTTTGTAGCGAAGCT
>JAEUTR010000100.1 GCA_016787365.1 Bacteroidia bacterium | reverse complement strand
ACTTGTAAATCTGTTCAGGATTGTCTATTTATGTAAAAGCAGAGCGCATTAACCGATAACAAATAATTGTAATGAAAATTGCGCTTAAGCGGCCGATGTAAAACCATAAGCTTACGAGTGGATGGAGAAAGTGTTCAGAAAAATAAAAACAACAAGCAATGGAGTACTTTAATATCGAATATTCACTAGACAGTGAAGAAACCGGCGAGGTTTATCCGCAGGCGGTTTTTGAAAATCCTTTGAAGCTTGAGCCGAATCCAGTATTGCGCGCTAACCAATGTTTCCCCGGGGAACTTCCACCTGATAACATCCCACCATTTAATTATTTTATCTTGCAAAATGAAGCAAAATTAACTGACTTGATGAGAAGTAGCCTTCGAGGTAACGGTTTTTTGATTAGCGCTAAACTAAGAGAACTTCTTGAAAAAAGCAATGTGACAGATTACAAATTTTACGATGTAAAATTATATAAGAAGGATGTTGAAATTAAGGACTATTATTATTTCCACTCCGCCTGTTGTTTGTCTCAATTTGTGGACTATCCCAATTCGGAATTTTACATTGGCGATACTTCAAAAAACTACATAAGAGACCTTGACTTTGTACCACAGAATTTAGATGATTTGGAGAACTTACAAAAACAACTGCCGTACGGACATGAATTGGTTTGCGTCGACTACTTTTTTTTAAAACCAAATTTCCCTTTTAATCTTGATTTTTTCAGAATCGGCGTCTTTAACTTCGATTTTTTTATAACCCGGCGATTCAAAGAAAAACTAGAACAAAATAAAATAACCGGGTTGAGTATTTTGCCTATGGACGATTTTATAATGACTCCTAATTTAGCGTAAATACGAAAGAGATTAAGCAATGGAGCAAAGCTTTCAACAATTTTCTGTAATGTGCGAAAACAATATTGAAAAAAAGTACACGCAAGAAATTTTAGACATGGTCTCAACTTCAGATTGCTGGTTTCATCCTGGGATGGAAGGACCTCGGCAACAAATATCCAGTTTATATAGATTCAGGTTTACTATTGCGGACAAAACAAACCCGAAACGAACCGAATTCTATGAGGACTACAAAAACACTGTAGAAAAGCTTGAGCAATCAGGTTCTGAAAATATTGGAATAACCTTTCTGATATTTGACTCCGTATCCTACCTGGTTTTTTATGAAGTCAGTTCACAGAACATCTGTGGAATCTTAAAAAGCAACAAAGTCGATCTCGAACCCAGGCCCCAAGACATTCAATATAGAAGCATCCCGGCCGACGGGAGTCCATACTTTCAGAAATACTCAAGGGGAATTCGTGTAAACTGACATTTATTTACCTCAATTCTCTTAAAACTAAATTTTTTAGATCAAAAAGGGCGGGAAACCGCCCTTCGTGTATTTTGGGGATTTCTATATTTGGTTTAAGATAATCATACAAAATAACGAGGATAAAAGTGCTATTTTTAGCCGTCACCCAAATGAACTGATTAAAAATGAATTCAAATGCTACTATAACTCATTTCTTAACGATAGGTGAAAATCCTTATAAAGTGTTTTTTATATATCAGAAGTGTGTGGAGGATTATTTTCCTAATAATAGCTTTTATTGGTATCCCAAGCGTGGTGATAAAGGTGAAGCAAAATGGGTTTGGCAAGAAAAAAAGATTAAACAATGGACTTTTGCTTCAAAAGATAATGTTGCTATTAAATGGAGTAAAGAATTAATAGATAAGAATGAGGTAATTCAAAAGATAGATTCTAAGACTATAACATTCAAACACTTACCACAAAGTTTAAATACTCTTAACAACACATTTGATATTGATAATATTCCAAAATTAATTGAGAACTCTGTACTTGAAATTAAATATACAGATGAAATACCTGAATTGAGCTTCTTATTAGACGAACCGGGTAATATTGACTTTATAGAAGGATATAAGATTCATGATAAA
>JAEUTR010000084.1 GCA_016787365.1 Bacteroidia bacterium | reverse complement strand
CCCCAAGTTCTTTTTCCAGATAACCAAAGGTCCACATATCGTGATTGCCTTTAAAGAAGGTAAATTTGATGCCGCGATCCGACATATTAGCAATTTTACCCAGAAGACGAGTGAACCCTTTGGGAACCACATCACGGTATTCGAACCAGAAATCAAAAACATCACCAACCAGGTAAATTTCGGAAGCCTTATCTTGTATATTTTCAAGCCAGCGACATATTTTGCGTTCGCGTTCTAGAGAGGCTTCAAAACTTGGAACTCCCAAGTGGAAATCGGAAGCAAAGTAGATATGTTTTTTTTCAGTATTCAATAAATGCAACTGGCTTCAAAGATTGAGAAAATATGCGATAAAAGCAAAAGGGCTTCTCCACCAATGCCAATCGAGAAAATACGGATTTAAACGAGTGCCGTAAGTATTAAACATTTCAAGTTATATTTTTGTTCGTATGAAGTGGTTGTATCTCATTCGTTCGAGCATAGAAGGGCGTTTTGGACTTTTGCTTAAATATCTTTTGCTAGCCGGAGTGGGATTGATACTGATTGTTATCCGTCAATTTATTCCAACAGACAAGCCTATGGCTTTTTTGCTCTGGAATTTGTTTTTGGCGCTCATACCACTAGCATTTAGTTCAGTTCTGCTTAAAGCTCAAAGTGAGAGATTGCCGCTTTATTCTCAACTCATCATTGGGTTTGGATGGTTGGTGTTTTTCCCGAATGCGCCATACATGCTGACCGATTACATACATTTGACTTATGGAGATCAGACTTATTTCTGGTTGGATGTATTAACATTGAGCTATTTTGCGTTTATTGCTTTAGCTACAGCTGTTATTTCACTAATGGATATTGAGGCTTGGTTAAAAGCTCATTTTTCAAATGGCCTTGTCAAAATGGCTGTTTTTGTCTTGTGTTTATTAAGTGGTATTGGGATTTATCTTGGACGTGATTTGCGGTTTAATTCCTGGGATGTGATTATGAAGCCAAAAGAACTGTTGCATTACAGTCTAAGCAGGATGTCAGACCCCATGTCGGATATTTACACCTGGGCTGCGGCGAGTATCATCAGTTTATTGTTGTTTGGGTTATATTTGGTGTGGCCACGTAGTAAGTGATGATGATTAAAGATTCTTAATTTTTTGCAGATTACTACGTGATCCGGTGATGGATGTAGCCTACAAACCCCAATCGCTCGTATACTCGTGATGATTTCCAAAAATCACAGCTTAAAATTCTTTATTTATTGCAGATTACTACGTGATCCGGTAAGGGATGTAGCCTACAAACCCCAATCACTCGCATACTTGTGATCGTTTTTGTTTTTCAAACTTCGCCCTTTAAAGCCCGGAGCGGCTTTAGGGCTTCGTTATGGAAAACAAAAAATCCCGCTGAAAGCGGGATTGGGGTTTGAGGTCGGAAGCGGACCTCAAATATTTAACCTTAGCGAAAGTATTTAAACCATGATATGTTTTAAACGGCATAAAATCAACGATATAGGTTTTTAATAGTTTGATACGGTTTAATAAAAAGTTCCCCCATTTGTTCCCCTATTTATCTTTTTTGCTTATCTTTGAACGTACAAACAATATGTCAATTTCACCTAAATTTTATCTAAAAGATTCTAAAGCTAAAGAGGAGACACCAATCTATCTTGGAGTTAAAATACACTCTAAGAAGCTGTTTAAATACTATTTTTCGTGTAAGATTTACCCTGAATTGTTTGATAAGTCTATTAATGGAGTTACCACCAATAAAAAATTAATAGATGAATATGCAAAAATTGATGTCCAACTAAAGTCAAAACTTAAGGTGGTAACTTCAAAACTAAAGAATATTGAATTGGATTCTGCGAGGATAATAGATGAACTAATCAGATTTAATAAGGAAGTTAAGCCCGAATTATTAAAGGAAAGACTAGATGCAATATACAATTCACATAGGTTAACTAAGTTTAATGCTAAATCAGTTACCTTCAATGAATATTTAGGAGGGTTTATTGCAAAGTGTGAAAGTGGGGAAAGGCTTCATAATGGACTTAGATATACCAAAGGTACAATTAAAACTTATAAGACTTTCTTAAATTTGATTAATGGTTATAATAAATCTATTGAATTTAATCAGGTGGATTTAGAATTTTATAAGGGATTTGTAAGGTATTTAAATATGAAAAATTATTCCCTCAATTCAGTAGGTAAAAATATAAAATTTATCAAAGTGTTGATGAAAGCTGCTTTTGAAGCTGGGCTGCATTCAAATTTGTCATTTTCCTATAATGATTTCAAGAGTGCTAATGAAAAGGTTGATTCAGTATATTTGACCCAAGCGGAGTTAGATAAATTGTTAAGACTTGAACTAAACTCCAAACCAAATTATTCAATAGCAAGAGATGTATTTCTTGTTGGGTGTTATACTGCCTTAAGATATTCAGATTATAGCAGGATATCTAAGGAAAATATCAAAAATAGAAATGGGTATAATGTTATTGAAATAATAACTCAAAAAACAAAGACACCAGTAATAATACCTGTAAAGCCTATTGTATTTGAAATTTTAAAAAGATACGATTTTAATATGCCTAAAACTCATGAGCAAAAGTTAAATAAGTATATAAAAGAGGTTTGTAGACTTGCTGGTATTGATGAATTGAATGAAGTGAAGTCAACTATTGGTGGAGAAATAAAAACCTTTTATAAGCCGAAATTTGAGTTAATAAAGACGCACACTGCTAGGCGCACTGGAGCTACCTTGCTTTACCTTGCAGGTGTACCACCAATTGATATCATGAAAATAACAGGTCATACAAAAGAGAGTAATTTACTGAAGTATATATGTGTTACCAAGGAACAAACAGCTGAGAGGTTGGCAAAATCAAGTTTTTTTATCTAATATTTTTTTATTTCGTTTTAAATAAGATTATGGAACCACTAAAATTTGTTTTATAAAATGACTAATCTGACATTTTTAAAAATAGTAGATAGTATTAGGATTTATTTCAGCTAGTTTTTCAATTGTTTCTAATTTTGAAAGTGCGTTTAAAGTTGGCATTCGAATTTCATCAAGGTTAATTCTTCCAAATTTTTTTGGAAGAGTTCCACGATTACCAAGTAAATTATCTAAAGTTGCTTTCTGGTTATTGTTTTCATTTGGTGAATTTATCAAATCAAACACGTGATATAAACGTTGAATGTCATCGTTGTTTAATATTTTTCCTTGGCAATCAACCAAATAATGTTTAAACTCGTTTTTTATATTCTCTGAAATATTACTTTGATTAATAATTTTTAAAAGATAGTCTTTTTTTACTACACGGTCTTTGTTGCTAATTTTTTCAGTAAATATATCAAGTTTGTCTTTGATAGACTTGAAAACGTTTTTATTTGAATCATTTGTTCCGTTTTCTTTTATAAGTTTGCTTATATTTAAAATTAAATAAACATAATAGATGAAAATATATTTATCATCAATGAAATAAACCTCTTTGCAATTTCTAATTCCAGCATAATACCTTGGATTTGTAATATCAAAATTTCTAATTATTAAGGTATGTAAGGAATTTATTTCTCTAATATTTAAACTTGAAATTAACCTGCTCTTTGTGTCGTTATTTATTGTGAATATTCCATCTACAGACAAAAGTGAACTATGAATCATCTCATTTAAAAATGATTGTGTTGCATCCATACCATAAAAGTTGAATTTTTTCAAAAAGTCCAAATTAGAAAATAGTCGTTCAGATAATAAATACTCTAGAATGGATTTATGTGCAAACTTTAATCCACCATCACTATTTCTATTTAGCAGAGACCTACTTGTATGGTCTTCTAAGGTGAATAAATTTAAATTAAGGGTGGATTTACTTAGTAATTTGGATAGCTCATCTTTCGAAATAATGTATCCATCTCTTTTTTCCCTTTGTTCATATAAATCTACCGCTAGATTACTGGAGAATTTTTCTAAGTGTTCTCTATAAAATTGTGGATTATTTCTCTCTTGTATTGCTGGTTTTCTTATTTCCCTTTCAATCCATTTATTGATTAAAATTTTATATATTTCAAATGAGTATTTATATTTTATTTTCACATTTATTAGGTCATCAATATAACTTAATAACATTGGTCTAATCATTAAATTTGGACTCTTTTTGACGATTTTGTAAGATTTGAAAATTTTATATA
>JAEUTR010000064.1 GCA_016787365.1 Bacteroidia bacterium | reverse complement strand
GGCTTCGGAAACCCAAATACTATCCATTGTACTACAAAGCCATTTTATTTAACAAATATAAGTATTAAATTTATGCCCGTTACTTACAATATTCTATTTTCATTTTCGTTGATATAACATGCAAATCAAAAACATATCTCTTTTACTTTTTTTATTTACACATATTATAACTTTTTCTCAGGTAAAAGTTGGTGAGTGGGTCGATCATACATCATATGGTTATGCAAATAGTGTAGCAAAAGTGGGAGATATGGTTTATTCTTCAAATGGGGTAGGCTTAGAAACTTATAATCTTGGAGATAATAGCGTAGAAAAGTTAACCAAAATAGAAGGTTTATCGGATGTTGGAATAAAACTTATAAGAAAAAATGCCAGTAACGACAATTTATTGGTAATATATGAAAATACCAATATTGATGTGATTAAACCTGATGGGAAAATTATTAATGTATCGGATATTTATAGAAAAAGTATTACTGGTAAAAAAGTAATTCATGAAATTTATTTTAGAGGAAACTTAGCGTACTTGTGCTCCGGATTTGGGATTGTTGTATTTGATACAGAAAGGTTGGAAATAAAAGAAACGTATTATATTGGAACCGGTATTGTAAATTACGAAGTTTATCAGGTTACAAAAAATGATACTGCTTTTTTTGCGGCTACTTCAAAAGGACTGTTTTATGGTAAAGTCAATGCAAATTTAAGCTTTTTCCAAAATTGGAAATTATTAAACACAGGCTTACCCGCAGGACCTTATAATGGAATTATTAATTTAAATGGTACTTTGGTTGCTAATTATTCTGAAAAACTAAAATCAGGAAACTCTTCAAAGGATACACTTTATAAATACACACCTACTGGTTGGGTAAAGTATGATGTGATTTTTAATCATAAGGGTGCAGAAAATAAAAAACTTTACGATTTCTCTCAGAATGGTCGATTGTCCATTCTTGATCAGTCAGGTTTTATTACTTATAGTCCAACGGGACAGATAATAAGTTATATAACCAATTATGGGTTTGACAATGCCAGTGTTTTGGATGCTCTTTATGAAAATGATAATTTGTTTTGGGTAGCTGATAGAAAATATGGGTTGATAAAATCGGGAGGAGCTTCGTGGACTCCAAATGAAAGATTAGGATTGAATGGGCCTTCCAATAATTTAGTAAATGATCTTGATATCAAAGATGGATTACTGGCAGTTGCTCCTGTTTTTTTAGGAGGCACTTTTGATTCTCAATATAATACCGCCAGGCCTAATATCTACAATGACTCGGAATGGAAGTCTGTTAAATCAGTAATTCCGGATTCTTTGTTTGATATAAATGCGGTATCAATAGACCCTAATAATAAAAATCATATAGCTTTTGCTTGTATGTCTTCCGGAATTGTGGAGATTACTTCCGAACAAGTTACCGGAGTTTATAAATATGGAAGTAGCCCTTTAGTTGGAATTAACGGAGGTAGTGATGTAAGGGTAACGGGCGTTAGTTATGATAAAAGTTCAAAATTATGGGCTTCTATTACGTTAGGAAAAAAATGTGTGTTTGTTCATAAACCTGATAATACCTGGGTAGGATTAGATTTTGAACAGTTTGTTACTCAACCTACTGTTTCTAAAATTATTTTTGATAAACAAGATCAGGCATGGATTATTTGCGCTCGTAATAAAGGTTTAATTATTTATAAAGATGTAAATAATTTAACGCAACCCAATACTTCAAATACAAAACTACCTACTACCGCCAAGGATAAAGGTAATTTAGCTTCTGTTGATATTTATTCACTTTGTGAAGATAAGGATGGTCATATTTGGGTAGGAACAGCAAAAGGTATTTCTGTTTTTTATAATCCGGAAAATGTGTTTACAGGTGCAAATTGGGATAGTCAACAAATTTTGATTGAGCAGGATGGACATGTTCAGATATTATTGGAAAATGATGTTGTAACGGCTATTGCTGTAGATGGTATTAATAGAAAATGGATAGGTACACAAAGTTCGGGAGTATACTGTATGTCGGCAGATGGCCAAAACGAGATTTATCATTTTACGAAAGAAAACAGTCCTTTATATTCAAACTTAATTAAAGATATTGTGACAGATGAAACCACTGGAGATGTTTTTATAGGAACAGATATTGGACTTCAATCTTATAGAACATCTATTATCAAAGGTTTTGAAGAATTTACAGAAGTGCATGCCTATCCAAATCCGGTGAGACCGGGAAGAAACGAACCCGTTTATATTACAGGTTTAATTGATGAAACGGATGTTAAAATAACAGACGTGAGTGGTAATTTGGTATGGGCTACAAAGTCGCAGGGAGGTCAGGTAGAGTGGAATTTGCAAACATTTAGCGGGGCCAGAGCCAATACAGGAGTATATATGATTTATTGCGCTTCGGCAAGCGGAGATAAATCAGCCACAGCTAAATTATTGATTGTAAACTAATGCTTCATACAACACAGGGCATTGTTTTGCATAATATAAAATATGCCGATAAAAAAATCATTTCAAAAATTTACACGAAGGATTTTGGATTAATATCTGCAAATATTAATATTGGTAATGGACCCAAGGCCAAGATTAAATCAGGTGTCATACAGCCATTAACGCAGATAGAGTTTG
>JAEUTR010000042.1 GCA_016787365.1 Bacteroidia bacterium | reverse complement strand
TACATAGTTCTATAGTTTCATTTCCATGGAGCTGTACCATATCCAAATCATAATGAGCAATATGATTAAAAATAGAATAACTACTTTCATTCACAAACACTCCCGTTTTTTTGATGTGTTTTGGAATGGTTCTTACAAAAGAAAAACTTAAACCTTCTCCTACAAAGCGGGGTGATTTTTTATAAAATATAAATCCCATATAATCTATTGGTAATTGCATCAACTCTTCTATATTATACTGGTGTTTTAAACCGCAAACTTTTAGTTTCATACTCATATGTTTTTGTCAGCCTGAGCGGAGTCGAAGGCTAGTTCATTTATAAACTCTTTACAAGCCAAATGTGGGTGAGGCTGTTTCATAAAATGACTGCCAATTAAAAAACCTTGATAACCCACTTTTTTTAAATCGGAAATTGTTTGAGGATTCTCAATGCCACTTTCCGAAATTTTAATCAAGTGTTTTGGCAATAAATCAGCCATTAAGAAAGACTGCTGAATATCAATTTTCATTGTATTCAAATCACGGTTATTGACCCCAACAACATTTACTTTATTATATACTTTAGAAAGTTCATCAGGATGATGTAATTCTAATAAGACTTCTAATCCCAATTGATGTGCTGAATCTGTCAATTGAATAATTTCTTCTTTCGTTAAAACGGCTGCAATTAATAAAATAGCATCGGCTCCAATGGATTTTGATTCAATGATTTGATATTCGTTAATGATAAAATCTTTACGAAGAATTGGGCAGAAGTTATATTTTCTTGCGGTGCTTAAATCTTCTGAACTTCCACCAAAAAAAGTTTTGTCGGTTAGGATAGATAAAGCGCTTGCTCCTGCTTGCATATAGCCAATGGAAGTTTTCTCAACGCTCAAATATTTATTAATGACTCCTACCGAAGGCGATTGCTTTTTGAATTCGGCAATGATACCACTCTTATCAGGTCTTTGTAAATAGGCGGATAAAGAAACCGTTGGTGATTTAAAATAGTTTGTCTGTTTTAATAGTTCAATAGGATATAAAGTCTCACGTTCTTTAACTTCAATTCTTTTATGCGCTATTATTTTTTCTAAAGTATTCATATTAGTTAGATGTTAGGTTTTTAAATAATGTATATGTTTTTTTTGATTCGATAGTTTCTTTGCAGATGTTTATGCATTCTTGAACTGTTTTAACTGGCTCATAAGCATTCATAGCTAAAGCACTGTTTATGATGACTACATTTTTTTGAGCGCTTGTGCATTCGTTCTTCAATACATTAACGAAGATGTTAGCCGCATCTCTGATCGTTTTTCCACCAAAGACATCCTCTTCTTTTAATAAGGAAAATCCAAGAGTTTCTGGATCTACGGTTTGTTCAGTTGTTTTGGTAATGTATTTAAAAGAAGAAGTTAAACTCACTTCATCATAACCATCTATAGAATGTACCAAACAGTAATTGGCTTTATCTTTTTGTAAAATGTAATTATAAAGCCTAGCGACTTCTAATCCATAAACACCAACATATCTGAAATTAATATTTGCTGGGTTTACCAATGGCCCCAATAAATTAAAAAATGTTTTTACTGCTAATTCTTTTCTACTAACAGACACTGTTTTTAATGCTGGATGAAATAAAGGCGCATGCATAAAACAAATGTTATGTTTATTGAATTCTCGATTCAAATCATTCGAATTGGTTTTGAATTCGTAGCCTAAATGCTTTAAAATATCTGATGAGCCAGAAACAGAAGAAGAACCATAATTGCCATGCTTGGCTACGGGAATTCCAGCAGCAGCCAAAACTAAAGCCGAGAGAGTAGAAATATTAAAAGTATCTTTTTGATCGCCACCTGTCCCGCAAACATCAATAGCTTCTTTGTCTAGTTTTACTGGAACGCAAACGTCTAGTAATGCTTTTCTAAAACCTATTAATTCATTTACAGTGATTGGTCTGGTAATATAAAATGCCATGATGGCTGCTATTTGTGAAGCATTAAATTTGTTTTCGCAAATATCTTGAAGCAGTTGATACGCTTCGGTTTCGGATAAGGTATGTCCATGACATAGTAGTTGAAATAATGTTTTCATTTGATTAAGTATTATAAGATTAGTAAAGTCACCCTGAACTTGTTTCTGGGTCTCATGAGATGCTGAAACAAGTTCAGCATGACGGATCGGAAGGAAGATTAACTAGGCTTTAAGCCAATTGTGAATCATGATTTCACCATATTCTGATAAAATAGACTCAGGATGAAATTGCACACCACGCACATCATGTGTTCGATGTTTCAGTGCCATGATATTTCCTTGTTCATCGGTTGCCGTAACTTCCAATTCTTGAGGAAGATTGTTGGTGTTAATGACCCAAGAGTGGTAACGCCCAACCGTAAAGGTTTTCGGGCAACCATCAAAAATTATATCTTCTGAAACAATGTTAATTGGAGTAGCAATGCCATGAAAGACGGTTTCTAAGTTTTTAAGATTTCCACCGTAGGTTTCACCAATAGCTTGTAAACCTAAGCAAACTCCTAAAATACTTTTTGAAGCACCGTAAGTATTAATTAATTCGGGCATAATACCCGCATCTTTTGGTAAACCCGGACCAGGTGATAATAAAATCTTATCATAAGCTTTTACTACATCAATAGAAATTTTATCATTTCTAATGACATCAAATGGAATCTGACTTACCTTTTCAATTAAATGAACCAGGTTGTAAGTAAAGCTGTCGTAATTATCAAGTACTAATAATTTCATGAATTTGAGATTGTAATGTTATTAAATTTTTCGGCTTGTTGTATCGCTTTTTTTAAGGCGGATACTTTATTGTTGATTTCTTGTAATTCGCTTTCTTCGTTGGAGGAAACCACAATACCTGCTCCAGCTTGGTAATGCAGAGTATTATCCTTGCTCAAAAACGTACGAATCATAATGGCATGATTTAATTGATTATTATGGCTAATAAAACCAATGCAACCTCCATAAAATTCACGAGATTCGGTTTCGTATTGGTCAATGAGCTGCAATGCTTTGTATTTTGGTGCGCCTGATAAAGTCCCCGCAGGAAATGTTCCTAATAAGACTTCAAAAGGATGAAAGGCAGACTTCTTTTTTCCAATCACTTTACTTACCAAATGAATGACATGAGAATAAAATTGGGTTTGTTTAGAGATTTTTAATTCAACTCCCGAACAATATTTACTTAAATCATTGCGTGCTAAATCTACTAACATATTATGTTCTGCTACTTCTTTCGGATCGTTTAATAATGCTTTAGCTTTTACCAAATCATCTTCGTCATTTCCTGTGCGTTTGTATGTTCCGGCAATAGGGTGAATCTCTGTGATGTTGTTTTGAATCACCAGCTGTGCTTCGGGCGATGAACCAAAAATTTTAAAACTTCCTAAGTCGAAATAAAATAAATAGGGTGAAGGATTGATATTTTTTAAAGCACGATATACATTAAATTCATCACCAACAAAAGATTGAGAAAAACGACGAGATAATACTAATTGAAACACATCACCTTGTTGACAATGTTCCTTGGCTTTGGTTACTAAGTTTTTATAATGTTCATCCGTAATTGACGAAGTTGTTTCATTAATGGTAGAAAAAGAAAATTCACTCACAGTTGATAATTGGATCTTCTCTGAAACTTCCTGTAATTGTTGTTTGGCTTTGTCATTGGTGTAATGGTGACTAATGACATGCAGTGTATTGGTTGTATGATTAAACACTAAAATAATGCCGTATACATGATACAACAATTCAGGAATATCCAATGTCTTGTGATTAGTATTCAATCGAATATCTTCCGCATAGTTCACAATATCATATCCAGTGTAACCAAACAAGCCTGCATAACAAAATGGCAAAGTTTGCGTCTCGTATTCAAATTTATTTTTGAAAGAAATTAAATGCATTAACAATAACTCCTTATCAAAAGTGATAGCTGTTTTTGTAGTTGTTTCATTAATTACCGTTTTTAGAATACTATTCTTCAAGGAAATAGAAGCTAAAGGGTTTAAGCAGATATACGAGTAATGCCCATCTTTGCTGTTGTAATCCGAACTCTCTAATAGTAATGCATGTTGGTACTGATCTCTCAATGCTAAATATAAAGCTACTGGAGTTTTTGTGTCTGCTAGTATTTGATTGACGTGTGTATATAGTTTCATGTTGTATTTTTTATAAATGTGATTAAAAACAAAAAGCCCGCTGTTGTATGAACAGCGGGCTTTGGGAATGCCTCGTAAGTGTATAATATCTTAGCCGTTCATGTATTTACATGAAGGCCACCAAGATTTATTTACAAAATTATTTTTCATTTTATGCTACA
>JAEUTR010000650.1 GCA_016787365.1 Bacteroidia bacterium | reverse complement strand
TCGCCACACATCGGATTGCAAACTATTTCATTTCGTTTCACTGCATTTGTTATTTGCAACCGTTCCCCACCTCACGCCGTAGACACTTTTACCTTATAATATTAATCCCTTGAATTTAGTATTCTTTAGTATTGAGAGATGTTAATTTTAATATTTTACAGAACTTTTATTAATCAATAACTTGTTGTCTATATGATTTAAAACCATAATATTAAATGCAGTACTAAATCACCTACAAACGTTTAAAGACTCGTTAATAATGGAATACTTTTATTTGAAAGGAATAAAAGATGAAGGAGTAATTGGAGACTGTAGGAATGAACTGAAAAAAGCTGGCCATATAATTTACTATACTCTTCCTAGCTATGGAATCAAAGAGTCACTAACAGATATAGGTCTGAAATTTATAGTTAATGGAGGATATGATGGCAAGATTTAAGAAGCTATTGATAATAAAGAACGCTCTAAAGTTTTGATGCAAGCAGCTTAAAACTTATTGTAGATAGAATTTGTAGCATAAAACAATTCATTTTAAATCTTAATATTTGCGACCATTCTGTAGGCTAAATAGGTTTTGTGAAATTTAAATATCTGATTATCAATCAGTTTTTTATGAAAATCATCTGGCCACCCCGACAAAGCCTTTCAGAAATGAAAGGCTTTTTTTGTTCTCATTCATATTTCAATTCTTAAAATATTTAAACATACATTTTTTCTCTTTTTATAAATTAAGAAGATGTATCAAAATAAAGTTAGATTGTCAGTTCGAGCGAAATCAAGAACACTAGGGAACATACATTAGAACGCTTCTTGACTTTACTCGAAGTGACGATATTCTAATATTCCAACTTTATTCTGATACAATACTTAAATTAATAGTTGACTTCTGATTAACTATTTTTAATATTTTTTGATTTATTTTAATTCCAAATACCCTGTAAATACTGCTATTTTTCACAATGCTACAATTTATAGCAATCATTTGCTTGGATTATGATTTAGATTTGTAAAGAATTTGAGATTGTTATCAAGTTGTTAACGAACCTCAGTATAAAAATTGTAACTTAAAACTATAAAATAAAGATCATGGCAAAGAAAACAGACGATTCAGTTGAAACTATTGAGAAAAAAACAGTAGGCAGCGAGAAATTAAAAGCATTACAATTAACCTTAGATAAGTTGGAAAAAACTTATGGTAAAGGAACCGTAATGAAATTAGGAGATACTACAGTAGAACCTACGGATTCTATATCAACTGGTTCTTTAGGTTTAGACATTGCCTTAGGAATTGGTGGATTACCAAGAGGTCGTGTTGTAGAAATATACGGGCCAGAATCATCAGGTAAAACAACTCTAGCAATTCATGCTATAGCTAATGTGCAAAAAGCAGGTGGTATTGCTGCAATCATTGATGCTGAACATGCTTTTGACCGTTCTTATGCTGCAAAACTAGGAGTTGATACAAAAAGTTTATTAATCTCTCAGCCTGATAATGGAGAACAGGCATTGGAAATTGCTGATAATTTAATACGTTCGGGTGCTGTTGATTTGGTTGTTATTGATTCGGTTGCCGCATTAACACCAAAAGCAGAAATTGAAGGCGAAATGGGGGATAGCAGAATGGGTTTACAGGCACGTTTGATGAGCCAAGCACTACGTAAACTAACAGGCACTATTAATAAAACCGGTTGTTGTTGTATTTTTATTAACCAGTTACGCGAAAAAATAGGCGTTATGTTTGGTAATCCTGAAACAACAACGGGTGGTAATGCACTTAAGTTTTATGCCTCTGTGCGTTTAGATATTAGGAGAATTAGCCAGATTAAAGATGGGGATGTTGTAAGCGGAAACAGAACCAGAGTAAAAGTGATTAAAAATAAATTAGCACCTCCTTTCCGTATGGCTGAATTTGATATTGTATTTGGAGAAGGAATTAGTAAAGTAGGCGAAATTATAGATATTGGTGTTGATAAAGGTATTATCAAAAAAAGTGGCTCATGGTTTAGTTATGATGAAACTAAATTAGGGCAAGGAAGAGACTCTGTAAAAGCAATATTTGCTGAAAATCCTGATTTAGCTCAGGAAATTGAAGATAAAATTATAGCTGTGTTAAAAGAAGAAGCTGCTAATTCCTAATATTTTTTAAGATTTTTGTTATAAGAAATCCATCGGTTAATCCATCGATGGATTTCTTATTTTACTTCTACTAATAAAGATGATTTGTAAATATCTTCCGGAGAAACCATAGGTTCATTTAAAGGAATTTTATCTCCGTATTTTTCCTTTAATTTCTTTTTCACAAGTGGGTTATTAAGATCAAAATCACTCAATGTTCTTGGTTTGCAAAGTTCTGTATTGAAAGCACCTAGATATAATTTATAAACCAATTCACTGCAATACATCTTATCATCACTCCAGTTAAATGCATCATCATAATCTTTATGTTGATAGGTTTTAAATAAAGCTTTTAGTTTATAAATATCTTCTTTAGATAATTTTGTATTACTAAGCCGCATTACAGTGCCTTGTCCCCTGGCATTAAATTCATCCAGATTTGTTTTTCTAACCGGCTGAACAGCTTCGTAAACCATCCATTTACTATTTTCTAAAAATAAAATGCCACAATGGTTAAATTTACTATGAGTGGCTAACTGAATGGCTTTTCCGGTTTCGCCACTGGTAGTTTGAAAAATTATATC
>JAEUTR010000641.1 GCA_016787365.1 Bacteroidia bacterium | reverse complement strand
ACACACGTTATACAATCCATTCTACAATGAAAGACATTGAGAAAAAATTAGATAACGGAGATTTTATTCGCGTACACCGTTCTTTCATTGCCCGTATCGACAAGATACAAACCATTGAAAATCAAACAGTTGTATTAGAAGAAAACAAAAAAGTAATTCCAATTGGTGGTTCTTACCGCGATGAATTATTAGCTAAATTAAATATGATCTAATAAGAGACAAAAGAGACTGTAGACAGAAAAGACATTAGACTTTTCCCTTCTGTCTTGATTCCCTTAAATCCCTTAAATCAATGTCCTCTCAATATGATATTATAGTAGTTGGTGCTGGCCACGCAGGTTGCGAGGCTGCTGCTGCTGCTGCTAATATGGGTTCTAAAGTATTATTATTGACCATGAATATGCAAACCATTGCCCAAATGAGCTGTAATCCAGCGATGGGTGGTATTGCAAAGGGGCAAATAGTTCGTGAAATTGATGCCTTAGGTGGTTATAGTGGAATTGTTTCTGATAAGTCGGCTATTCAATTCAGAATGTTAAACCGTTCTAAAGGTCCTGCGATGTGGAGTCCTCGTACTCAAAACGATAGAATGTTATTCGCTGCTACCTGGAGAGAGATGTTAGAGCAAACACCTAACGTTGATTTCTGGCAAGACATGTGTCGCGAATTAATTGTTTCAAAAGACGGAAAAAGAGTGGAAGGAGTTGTTACAGGAATGGGCTTAGAATTTAAAGCCAAGGCTGTTGTATTAACAAACGGAACATTCTTAAATGGATTAATTCATTTAGGTGAAAAACAAATTGGCGGAGGTCGTAGTGGCGAATCTGCTTCTTATGGAATTACAGAACAATTAGTAAGCTTAGGTTTCGAAAATGGCAGAATGAAAACAGGAACGCCTCCGCGTATAGATGGACGGTCTTTGGATTATTCTAAAATGGAAGAACAAGAAGGTGATGTAGCTATTGATAAATTCTCTTATTTAGATAATACTTCTCCTTTCATTTCAAACGATGGACGTCCGGTAAAAAAACAAGTTCCTTGTCATATTACTTATACTAACCAGGACGTTCATGATATTTTAAGAACAGGATTCGAAAAGTCACCAATGTACTCAGGTCGTATTCAAGGTTTAGGCCCTAGATATTGTCCAAGTATTGAAGATAAGATTACACGTTTCTCGGAGCGTGATAGACACCAATTATTTGTAGAACCAGAGGGTTGGGATACGGTTGAAATTTATGTGAATGGTTTTTCAACATCTCTTCCGGTTGATGTTCAACAAAAAGCATTAAAGTTAATTCCTGGTTTTGAGAACGCTAAAATGTTCCGTCCAGGTTATGCCATTGAGTACGATTATTTTCCACCAACTCAACTACAATTAACTTTAGAAACAAAGTTAGTAGAAGGGCTTTATTTTGCTGGACAAATTAATGGAACTACTGGCTATGAAGAAGCTGCTTGTCAAGGTCAAATAGCAGGGATTAATGCGCACTTAAAAATCAACGAAAAAGATCCATTAACCTTAAAACGTCACGAAGCATATATTGGAGTTTTAATAGATGATTTAGTGACGAAAGGAACAGATGAGCCATACCGTATGTTTACTTCTCGTTCAGAGTATCGTTTGTTATTACGTCAAGATAATGCCGATGTTCGTTTAACACCTCTATCCCACTCTATTGGTTTAGCAAGTGACGAAAGAATGAGTCGTGTTTCGGAAAAGATTAAGAACTACGAAAACCTAATTAAATACTTCAAGAATACAAGTGCTGAACCGGAAGAAACAAACGCTTATTTAGAGAGCATTAACTCTGCCCCTTTAACACAAAAAATTAGGTACTTCAATGTATTGTCTCGTCCTGATGTTTCTATCATTGATTTAGCAAAACATTGCACAGATTTAAAAAATACAGTGGCTAATATGGATGCAGATACGATGATGCAAGCCGAAATTTTAATGAAGTACGAAGGATATATTGAAAGAGAAAAAGAGAACGCCGAGAAAGTAGCTAAATTAGACAACTATAAAATTAAACCAGATTTCGACTTTAAAGCAGTAGCCAGTTTATCTTTAGAGGCTAGGGATAAATGGACAAAATTACGTCCAACCACTATTGGTCAAGCAAGTCGTATTTCGGGAATCAACCCAGCAGACATTTCTGTTTTATTGGTACACTTAGGGAGATAAAAATAAAAGTTCCACGTGGAACAAATAGAATTAAATATGTTAACTATAGAAAAATGTTTAGTGTGTGGCTCAAATCAGTTTGAGCCTTTTTTAGTTTGTAAAGATCACACAGTAAGTAAGGATAATTTTAATATTGTTTCTTGTAAGATGTGTGGGTTTAAATTTACAAATCCACGTCCCACGGATTTAGTTTTGGGAGACTATTATAAAGCTGAAGAGTACGTTTCTCACACCAATACTAAAAAAGGATTAATCAATAAGCTTTACCATATTGTAAGAAACTACACACTTAAAAAGAAGATTCAAATGGTTTCTTCTTATGTTTCACGTGGAACTATTTTAGATTATGGTTGCGGCACAGGAATGTTTTTATCGGTTTGTAAAGAAGCGGGATGGGATACGGTTGGAATGGAGCCAGATGATAGCGCCAGAAAGATTGCTAGCGATCAAGACTTAAGTGTGTATTCGAACAAGAATAATGTTAGCACTTTTATTAAAGAGAAACAAGTGGAGGCAATTACTCTTTGGCATGTGCTTGAACATGTAACCGATACGCCAGAGACTTTATCTTTCTTTAAAGCTAAACTTAAAAAGGATGGTGTATTAATTATTGCTGTTCCTAATCATGTTTCTTATGATGCTGAATATTATAAAGAGTTTTGGGCGGCTTATGATGCGCCACGTCATCTCCATCATTTTGATTTAAAATCTATGAAGTCTTTATTAGAGAACAATGGATTTAAATTAATAGAAACTAAGCCTATGAAATTTGATAGCTTCTATGTTTCTATGCTTAGCGAGAAATGTAAGACAGGTTCTATTAATCTTTTCAAAGCATTTTGGATTGGATTATTATCTAACCTAAAAGCAAAAGATTCCAGCTCCTATTCCAGTACAATTTATATATTTAAACATTTATAAGTTCCACGTGAAACAAAAAGCCCCAGTAGATATTTCTGCTGGGGCTTTTTTGTTCCTATTAGTTTTTTATTCGTCAGCCTCTTCTGAGTCTATTCTTATTATTATTGTTCCTCGTGAAACTTATTCCTTGTGCACATCTTTAAACTGGAGCATGTCTTTTAGTCTAAGTTCTTTTTCGGTATCAAAACCACAGGTGTTGTTAAATTCTTTTGGGTTTTCGTATGTGCCAAATAACATATCCCGCCAAACAATATCTCCGCTTTATTATGTGCTTTTCATATTCGTGATATATGCGGTGTGTTTCTGGTCGTTGAAAAATCTACTCTACCCATTGCGTCGTTTTTACATTGGCGTGGTAAAAGAATTTACCCAAGGCCCTGCATAAAGTATAGATTGCTCCAACGTCCATATCTAACCCTAAGAAGGAATAAACCAGCAAAATCCTGCAATTAAATTCACTGTCATTTCTAAGGGGTGTTTATATAAGGATTAATTGCTTCTAGTTGTTATAGGTAATGATGTATTTAATGAATTGCGTCCATAAACAATATATTTTATGACGCCAACGATGCACCTACAAAATATAAAGGTTGTAGTAAAGTATGCAATCATTCCTCCCTAAACTGAATGAACATGATCGGACAAATGAAATAAGCTTCTTGCCTGGAACCACTTTTCCCAAATATAACCAGTCAGAGTTGCAATAGCTAGTTGAACAAAATTGATGACATTTAATCTTATGGGCCAAGTAGGAGCTTCTAGTAATTTTCCATTCTGGAATGTTCGTCTCTAAAATAGAGTAGAATACAAATACATCATTAATCACGCCAAGTCGTGACGATTTATCAGATTAACCCAAAAATGTAAAAGCGTTTTGGTTCCACGTGAAACCGGTTTTATTTTAAGGAATATAGAAAACAAAAAAGCCCCTACAATTTGGAGAGGCTTCTGAGATTGGGTTTAAAAGATATCTTTATTTCAATTGACTTAAAAAGATCTTGTCAAATAATTTGTCAGATAAAATTCGTCTCATGAATAATAGAAGCTTTGCTCCTCCCCCAACAGCATATCTTGTTTTAGGGTTGTTTGAATTAATTGCTTTGGCAATTGTTTTGGCAATCACTATTGGTTCAGATCCAACTCGTTTATATGTTTCGTCAATTAAAGTAGCGTGTTTTGTAGCTAGGTTTTTATAAGCGGTATTTCCAGATACTTTTAAAAGATTTTCTTTGGCTATTCCTCCCCACTCTGATTTGATAGCTCCAGGTTCAATAATAACAACATCAATATTAAACTGTTTCAATTCCATTCTTAAACTATCGCTTAATCCTTCCACAGCAAATTTGGTAGCATGGTACCAAGCTCCGTGAGGTTCACCAAATTTTCCTCCCATGGAGGAAATGTTGACGATTTTTCCCGACTGCTGTTTTCGCATATGTGGAAGCACTAATTGAGTCAATCGAGCTAGTCCAAAAATGTTAACATCAAACTGATACTTTGCTTCCGAAATTGGAACATCTTCTAGGGCGCCAAAAGAACCATAGCCTGCATTGTTCACCAAAACATCAATGCGTTTTTCTGTTTCAATAATTTTTTGAATACCTTTCACCATTGATTCATCACTGGTTACATCCATTTCTAATAATTTTATCCCTGCTTCTTTTAGATCATTCATTTTATCTAATCGGCGAGCAGCACCATAAACAATGTGTCCCTTTTCCACTAAAAGTTTGGCGGTTTCTTTCCCAATTCCGGAAGAAGCTCCGGTTATTAACACTACTTTTTTTTCCATGATTTTAATTTTTATTGATTTTTTTAATTTATATATTGATTGACTAATCACTCTATTAATGAGTAAATTTTTTTAGGTGATCATATCCCATAACAATTGGAATGACTCATTGATTATTTTCTTTTGCTTAGGTGTTGAAAACTCTTCTGACGACAAGTATTGATTGATGCCCGCAATGTGACTGTTAATAAGTGTGTAGAGCATATCAACAGGTAATGGTTTTAATACAGCCGCTTTAATGCCTGCTTGCAAGAAATCTAAATGTGGTTTGGCTTGCTTGGTAATTTCTTCAGGAGAAATTAGGCCATAAAATGGCGAGGTAGAAAACTGTTGAATAAAGTAAAATTCTGCCTTATTTTCCTGGGCCCACTCTATCGTATTTGTGTAAATAGACTTGAATACTAATTCCAGCGATTCATCTTTACTGGCATTAGCATACATATATTCGGTTAAACGAGATTTAGTATGCGCATAAAGTGCTAAAATTAGCTCATCCTTTGTTTTGTAATAATGAAATAAGGTACCATTAGCAATACCTGCTTCCTTAGCTATTTTGCTAGTTGGCGTTGCGTGAAACCCAAATTCTACAAATAATTTGAGGGCTGTTTTTAATATTTCTTCTTTTTTATCCAAAACAATGATTGACTAATCAGTCTACAAATATAAATACTATTTTTAATTCTGCAAAATTTATTTTAATAAATATTTTTTGTGAAGGTGTATTTGGGCGTTGCCTTCGGCCGGTCAGCCAGCGGATGCAATCTTTTTGCTGGCTCTTTGCAAAAAGGATTTCCGCTCGCATCCCTAACACGGAGAAATGATTATGAAGAGTTTTGTTTTTTTACAAATCTAAAAATTGCTGTAATAATTGTAGTAAGTCCACCAGCACCTAAGAAATAGTCAATGTATGGAGGAAGTTGAATTATTCCAAAAATAACAAGTACAAACAATAAAATAAATAGAATGACTGAATTAAATAACAAATTATCCCATTTCTCAATACGTTTGTTTTTTCGTTTTTTCTCATCTAAATCTTCTTGAGCATTTTGTTCTCTGATTCTTTGCAATACATCGGATTCAGGAAGATTGATGTTTTTATTTAATTCTATTATTTTAGTCATGTTTTTTTAAATTTAGTTCTTTATAGCCCCCAAAATCTATAACCACAAAAATCAATTTTTTACAAAAAATGTTTCAAGAAATGAATTGGAATCATCTAAGCTTGTTAATTTTTTGATAGAATTTAATATTTTCGTTTAATTCATAAAATTAATGTGACTCTAAACAGATCATGATATTTTGGCACAAATTAATTATTCAAAATTACCGCAGAACTGTCCTACGAGGTTTATATTTATGCTAACTAAAATCAGCAGATTAATATCATCTTCAATCCAACATTTTTAGTAAATTCAACCCGTTAATTAATTAAACAAACCACTATGGAATTCAGAATTGAAACAGACACTATGGGCGAGGTAAAAGTACCAGCGCACGTTTATTGGGGAGCACAAACAGAACGTTCTCGTAACAACTTTAAAATAGGTCCTGAGGCTAGTATGCCAAAGGAAATTATATATGCTTTTGGTTACCTTAAAAAAGCAGCCGCTTTAGCTAACTGCGAATTAGGTGTGTTATCAAAAGAAAAATGCGATTTAATTGCTAAAGCTTGCGATGAAATTTTAGCGCACAAATTAGATGATCAATTCCCCTTAGTAATTTGGCAAACTGGTTCGGGTACACAAAGTAACATGAACGCGAATGAAGTTATTGCTTACCGCGCACATGTAATGAACGGCGGTAAATTAACTGACGAGCCAAAAGTATTACACCCAAATGATGATGTGAATAAATCACAATCATCAAATGATACCTATCCAACTGCGATGCATATTGCAGCATACAAGCAAGTGGTAGAAATCACAATTCCAGGAATGGAAAAATTACGTGATTCTTTAGCTAAAAAAGTAAAAGAGTTTGATGGTATTATTAAGACGGGTCGTACTCACTTTATGGATGCGACTCCCTTATCTTTAGGACAAGAATTTAGCGGGTATGTGCAACAAATTAACATGAGCATTCGTGCTTTAAAAAATGCTTTAGAAGCTGTTAAAGAATTAGCATTAGGTGGTACAGCGGTTGGTACTGGATTAAACACACCAAAAGGATATGATGTATTAGTGGCTAAAAAAATAGCTGAATTAACAGGTTTACCTTTTGTGACGGCTACCAACAAATTTGAAGCATTAGCAGCACACGATGCGATGATTGAATTAAGCGGAGCCTTAAAACGCAGCGCAGTAGCTTTATTTAAAATAGCAAACGATATCCGTATGTTGTCTTCTGGCCCACGTTGTGGAATAGGGGAGATTATCATTCCAGATAACGAACCGGGTTCTTCTATCATGCCAGGAAAAGTAAATCCTACGCAACCAGAAGCATTAACCATGGTGTGTGCTCAAGTAATTGGCAATGATGTAGCAGCAACTGTTGGCGGATTGAACGGTCATTTTGAATTAAACGTATTTAAACCATTAATCGCAGCTAACGTATTGCAATCTGCTCGTTTAATTGGTGATGCTTGTGTATCGTTTACGGAGAAATGTAGTGATGGTATTACCGCTAACTTACCAGAAATTAAAAAACACTTAGAAAACTCATTAATGTTGGTAACAGCATTAAACACTCATATTGGTTATGAAAAAGCAGCTAAAATTGCGAAGACAGCACATAAAGGAAACAAAACCTTGCGTGAAGCAGCAATTGAGTTAGGTTACGTAACAAACGAACAATTTGATCAATGGGTTCGTCCTGAAGATATGATTGGTAGTTTGAAATAGAATGAAAAAACACCTGTCAGGTTTTATATGCAGTTTGCTATAAACCTGACAGGTGTATAAAACAACAAAAGCCGTAGTGATGAGCTACGGCTTTTTCTTTTCAATATCGCAATTTGCAACCTTAACTTTTATTCCTTCACAAACCTAATTTTCTTGGTTGCATCTAAGGATGATAATTCTATAAAATAAACACCGCTTTTTAAAGACTCAATGTTTATGGAGTTACTTTTATTTCCTTCCAAACAAAGGTTTCCAAGCACATCATAGATTTTGTAAAAAGAATTTGTATTTGTGTGTAATACGGTTTGTGTAGGATTTGGATAAACAGTAAAGGTTACTTTACTGTCAATAGAATGTAATCCTGATAAAAAAGTGTCAAAAAACAAAGTAGAAGAATCTTTACCACAAGTACTAGTTACTACATGAGAAACTGTAAAGGTTTGATTAACCGCAAAGGTATGAATTGGATTAACAAGATTACTTGTTCCTCCATCTCCAAAATACCATTGATTATTTAGTAGCGGCGAAAAACTATGAAATTGAAAATCAGCACCGCTCAAATATGTTTTTATAAAAGGAGCATATGCATTGTATTTACCAAGGTTCCAAATCGCGATACTATCATTTACTACATTGTGTGCTATTTGTTTTAAAAAGTTAGCGTTAATTGAAGAAATGCCTGCTGTGTAAGTATTACTTAAAACACTTTTATGAAATAAGGTTTCGTAAAATACACAAGCCGTTAAATAAGAGCCTTCTAAGGAAGGGTGACTTTGATCGGATTGATACAGTTCTAACGTTGGATTTTGGGCTATGGATTTTCTCCAGGCTTCGCCTGCAGGAGCCATTACGGCATGAGTAGTATCAGCAAATAATTTATAGGAAGCCCTTAATCTGTTTTGCATGCCAATATAAGTGCATATTGGAGGATATGAGCCACAGTTATCTGCGTCGCCATTCTTTCTTCCCCATGTCTCATAAAACACAGTTTCTGTGCAAGCATTATTGTGTTTAATTGCGCTGTCTAGTTTAATAGCATAAGGCAGAGTTTGAGCGACTACTTGTCCTGGAGAAAACGACGGCTCCTGACTCTGTGGTTGCAACACAACACAGTCCCACGCTTCAGCGTTTATTTTTGAAAGACTAGTTACATTCTCAAAATGATTTTGAAAAGTATGGCCGCCAGGGCAGTTACTGTCAAACACCAATGTATCGCCGTTGGCTAAAGCAATGTCTTTGATGAGTTGTGGTAAATTATTAACGTAAGTATAACTGTTTCCTAAAAACAACACTTTTAGTGTTTTGTGATTTTGAGCATTTAGCCCATTAAACATAATCGCTAAAAGAAAGATGGTTGTAAAAAGAAATTTCATAATTTAAATATACAACGAAAGCGCGTTGTTTACACATTTAAAGATTGTTTTTTATGTTTTAATAGGAAAGCTAACATTCATTCCGTTTAATATATTATGTTAAACCTAATCGATGTTAAAAAGTACAAATAATTCATTTATCTTTGCAGGGCAATGTGGTGGAACGGTAAGTTTTGGGGAGAATTAAAACAAAAGCAAGCAAACCTAAATAAAAACGTATTTATTTCCGGTTTGCGAGGGAGTTCTTTTGCCTTTTTGGTGAATGATTTATTTCAAAGCACCTCTTCAAACTTCTTCATAGTTTGCAACGACAAGGAAAAAGCAGCTTACGTCTTAAATGATTTACAAGCCTTACTTCCCGAAAAACACATTCATTATTTTCCGGAGAGTTATAAAGTTCCATACAAAGAAGAAAAAACAAGCAATGCCTCTGTTCAAGAAAGAGCGGAAACATTAAGCCAATTAAGCAAAGATAATTACTCGGGTATTGTGGTGACTTATGCCGCCGCATTGGCAGAAAAAGTAGCCTCTAAAACAAGTTTAAGTAAAAATACTTTAGTCATTAAAAAGGGCGATAAACTTAGTATTGATTTTATCCAAGAGTTTTTGTTGAGCTATGATTTCGAATTGTGTGATTTTGTTTCGGAGCCTGGCCAATATGCTATTCGCGGTGGAATTGTAGATGTGTATTCCTTTGCACACGAATTACCATATCGTATAGAGTTGTTTGGAAATGATGTGGATGCGATTAAAACCTTTGATCCTGCGTCTCAGTTATCGAATCATAATTATGATTTTGTAACTATTATTCCGGATATACAATCTAATCAAGTGATTGAAATTCGTCAATCTATTTTTGATTATATCACCGAAGATACGTTTTTATGTTTTGATGATGTGTTGTTTTCAAAAGACACGATTGATAAATTATATGAGAAAACAGAAAAAGCTTTTTCTAATTTATCAGGAACGATAGAACATCTGCCTCCACACGAATTATATATTAAAGGTGATGACTTTTTATCGTTCATCAAGCCTTTTAAATTAATCGAATACGGCGTTAACAAACACATTGCTTCGCAAGAAATAGCATTTAATCAAAGTAATCAACCACAGTTCAATAAGAATTTTGACATGTTGATTAGTGACCTGAAAGCCAATAAAGCTAAAGGATATAAAAACTATTTAACTACAGATAACACTAAACAAGCAGAGCGATTACATACCATCTTTAATGATTTATTATCGAAAGAACATCGTACAGCAGACGGTTTAATTGAGCATGTGAATATTAATATTCACGAGGGCTTTATTGATCATGATTTAAAAGTAGCTTGTTATACGGATCATCAAATTTTTGAGCGTTACCATCGTTTTCATTTAAAGGAAACTAAATATAAAACAGCTGAATCGTTAACACTAAAAGAAATTTTATCTCTTAATCCTGGAGACTTTGTGACTCACATCGACCATGGTATTGGGCGTTTTGGAGGCTTGGTGAAAATTAACGCCAACGGAAAAGAACAGGAAGCGGTGAAGTTAGTCTATAAAGACAACGACTTCCTGTATGTGAGTATTCACAGTTTACACCGCATTAGTAAGTATACTGGTAAAGAAGGAAATGTTCCACGTATTGATAAAATTGGTTCAACCACCTGGAGTACCTTAAAACAAAAAACTAAGAAAAATGTTAAGGAAGTTGCTTACGATTTAATTAAACTTTATGCGAAACGTAAAGCGCAACCCGGACACCGTTATCCTTTAGATAATTATTTACAGCACGAATTAGAGGCATCTTTTATTTATGAAGACACGCCCGATCAAATAAAAGTAACGGCAGATGTAAAACGCGATATGGAAAAGCCGCATCCAATGGATAGATTAGTGTGTGGTGATGTAGGTTTTGGTAAAACTGAAATTGCCATTCGCGCAGCTTTTAAAGCCGTGTGTGATAGTAAGCAAGTGGCCGTTCTGGTGCCAACAACAATTTTAGCTTATCAACATTATAAAACATTCAAAGAGCGACTAAAAGATTTGCCTTGTAATATCAGTTATATCAACCGTTTTCGTAGTGCGAAAGAAGTTAAGGAAATTATTACTCAAACTACTGAAGGCAAGATTGATATTTTAATAGGCACACATAAAATTGTTGGCAAGGATATTAAGTTTAAAGATTTAGGATTACTAATCATTGATGAAGAACAAAAGTTTGGCGTTGGCATAAAAGACAAATTAAAAACATTTAAGACAACCGTAGATACTTTAACACTTACAGCAACTCCAATCCCACGAACGTTACAGTTCAGTTTAATGGGAGCTCGTGATTTATCAGTTATTTCAACTCCGCCAGCCAATCGTTATCCGGTGCAAACCGAATTGATTTCGTTTAGTGAAGAAGCAATTCGTGACGCGATTTCCTATGAATTGAATCGCGGAGGACAAGTATATTTCGTTCATAATAAAGTACAAAGTATACAAGAAGTGGCTGGTATTATTCAACGTTTAGTTCCAGAAGCACGTGTAACATACGGGCATGGACAAATGGAAGGCGATAAATTAGAAGAAACCATGTTGGCTTTTATTGAAGGGGAATATGATGTTTTAGTAGCGACTACAATCATTGAATCTGGATTAGATATTAGTAATGCGAATACGATTATTATCAACGATTCGCAAAATTTTGGATTAAGTGATTTACATCAAATGCGAGGTAGAGTAGGTCGGAGCAACAAAAAGGCTTTTTGTTATTTATTGACACCGCCATTTATTAATTTAACTTCCGAAGCCCGTAAACGCTTGCAAGCCATTGTAGAGTTTAGTGATTTAGGAAGTGGATTTCAAATTGCGATGCGCGATTTAGATATCCGTGGAGCAGGAAATTTATTAGGTGGCGAACAAAGTGGTTTTATTAATGATATGGGTTTTGATACCTATATGAAAATATTAAACGAAGCCATTGAAGAATTAAAACAAGAAGATTGGTACAAAGAGGTGGTGGAAGATGGAGAAGGTGCGAGTACCGATAAATCAGTTTTTTCTCGCCAGTTTGTTAAGGATACAGTCGTTGATACTGACTTGCAATTATTAATTCCAGATTCTTATGTCAGTAATTTAACGGAGCGTTTATTATTGTATAGAGAATTGGATAATATTAATAAAGAGGATGAGTTGGCATTATTTCAATCAAAATTGCGAGATCGTTTTGGACCTTTGCCTATAGAAGTATCAGAATTGATTAATGTGGTGCGAATGCGCTGGGCGGCGATGGCATTAGGGTTTGAGAAAATCACTTTAAAAAATAATAAGATGCTATCTTATTTCTTAAGCAAACAAGATAGCGACTATTATAATTCGCCAATGTTGAAGGCTGTGTTATCATACGCCCAAAAAACACCTAAACACACGGCTTTAAAAGAACAAAATAATAAACTATGGTTGACTATTGAAAACATTAAAAGTGTGGATGAGGCAATAGTGGTGCTGGAAAAAATTACGAGTATGGTTGTAAAACCCGTCGAAGCTTAATTTTTTTACACAGAGTTATTCGGTTTAGTTAAGTACAAACTATGTCAAAGCGAAAAATAAAGAATAAAAAAACCCGCTTCAATTAAGAAGCGGGTTTTTGTTTTTAAGATATATAGAAGATTATTCTACAATCATTTTCTTAGTAGTTACATTACCATCAATGTTTAAAGAATAGTAATAAACACCAGCAGCATAAGAACCTAAATTAACAGAGTGAGTTCCAGCAGAAGTTGCAACGTTTTCAGAAGAAACAACACGGCCCATAACGTCAGTTACAGTAAATACTGCAGAATTAACGTCTTTTGCTAATTGGAAATTAACTAAAGAAGATCCATTGTATGGGTTAGGAGTATTTTGACCTAAAAAGAATCCTTTTTTCTCTAACTCAGCAACTCCAACAGTTACAGCTGTTAAGTGAAACTCAATGAAAACATCTTGTAATAATTGGTGTAAAATAAATGCACTGTTTGTTGCCTGACCATATCTGCTTTTTTTATCCCAAGCTAAAGTATGGCTAGTTCCATCAGGGCAATTGAAAAGATCAATAATATCAGTAGCAGCATTAACTGGAGCGGTTTGTTGTGTAATTATACCACCAAATCCGTTTTGAGTTGCAGGAGAACCTCCTTGGAAAGAGAAAAACACTTCACCATTAGTATGAGTCCCACCTGGTACATAAGTATAATATGCAGCAACACAATTACCCGCAGGAACATTTAAGGGAGAAGGTAATTTAACACCAACGCCATTTGTAGGAGTAGAAGCAGTTAATAATGTTTTTACTCTTATTGTTGCCGAAGCAGCAGCTGCAACCGGAGCAACTGGTCTACCAGCAGGAGCATTCACATTTGTTACACGCATTGCAGCTAATGTTCCAGACCAAGAACTCATTGGAGCAACCCAAAGTTGGCTATGTGAAAGATTAAGGTTAACAGGCGTATTAGAAGGAGTAGTAGCAATATACGTTAGGTAAGTATACAAAGTATCAGTTTCTGTAGAAGAAGGCATTCTTCTATAAACAGCAGGGATAAAAACAGAGTCAATAGTGTATGGAGTAGAAGCATCTAAAATTGCATTTCCAGTACCATCAACATAAGCAGACTTTGGATCTAAAACATAACCTAATGCGCAGTCTGGTTTGAAATTTCCTGATCCATCAGATAAAATCATAGTAGAATCACATAAAACAGGTGAAACAAACAAAGCATACAGAGATGGATCAGGTGATTTTACAGCTAAAATACCATCTATAGGGCTAACCATTACATCAATAACAGCAGATGTTTTTTTAACTTGTGTTGTTGTTTTATTCAAAAAATATGTTCCATTATATTTTTCAAAATGTTTTTTTGTAAAATCTTGGGCAAACACTGCTGAAGTAACAGCAAGAGCCCCAATTAAAGAGTAAATTTTTTTCATGTTTATAATTTTTAGTAAATTAATGTTTACACAAATATAACAAACAAATAATATATAATCAAAAAAAGTAGTTAAATATCAAATTTTTAACAAAGACGGGTTTCTCGATTTGAAAATGGAAATAAACCCTAAATATTTGATTTTCAAATAGTTTTATTTTTGATATGTATTTCAGAAAAATTATGAGCTATATGCTAAACTCTTTTTTGAAAACACTATTTTTACGAAATTAAAAAGAACATTTCATAAAACTAATAATGGACACTCAATCGGTATTAAATAAACAAAATGATAAAACGGTTTTTAAAATTGTATTAGCAGTTAGCGCATTAATTTGCGTTGTTGTTGTTGTTTTAAATCAAAAATTAATTCCTGTTCCCGATACTTTCCCTGCTTTTGTTTATAAACTACCCTTGCTAAATGCTTTTTTAAATGGGTCATGCAGTATTTTATTAATTGTTTCGTTGTGGGCTATTAAAAAAAGAAATATTGAGTTGCACAAAAAACTGAACCTAACGGCTTTTTTATTATCAAGTTTATTTTTAATTTCTTATGTAACGGCTCATTATTTTATTCCTGATACAAAATTTGGAGACGCTGATCACAATGGGATTCTCGAAGAGTTTGAACTAGCTATCGTTTCGGGCATCAGACCCGTTTATTTGGTAATATTACTTAGTCATATTTTGTTAGCAGTTGTTGTTTTACCAATGGTTTTATTGTCATTTTATTATGCTTTAAAAGATGACAGAGCGAAACATAAAAAAATAACACGTTTTAGTTATCCCATTTGGTTATACGTTACAATTACTGGGGTTATTGTATATG
>JAEUTR010000600.1 GCA_016787365.1 Bacteroidia bacterium | reverse complement strand
GATATACCTTATGGCGGCAATTTTTACGATGAAAATGGTTTGCCAACTTTCTTTGAGAATTTTATTAATATTTCAGATGATAATGCTATTATTATTTTCAATTGTCATTCTGTAAAACTAAAGGAGTATAATTTTCTTATTAAATTAATTAAAGAAAAAATTGAGCAAAGGGAAATCAAAGATTTATTTTTTGTTCCAAGAAATGATGTAATGAGCTATATAGTTTTAGTAATTAAATAAAATTATGGGCGGAGGCTTGGTTTCTTTTCCTTGCAAAAGGGATTTTTTCATTGCCAAGTTCTCCCGCCCACCAAATTAATGATAAAGATATGAGCCGAATCTATTTAGTGAATAAAGTATATAGTCCTTATTGATAAATGAGTTTAACGTGATAATAAATGAACAAATATTTAAAACATGAATAAAGATGATTTAGAAAATTTGAATGAAGCTACCTTGCTTATTGGTAATACGCTCAAGGATATTCATGCAGATTTAAAAAAACTCGATGTCAGCAATTATGCTAATTCAGGAAGGCTTAACCTTTTTTATTACAATCAACATAAATTACTTGAAGATATTGCTGTATTGAAAGAAGCTGTTGCAACAGGAAATGTAGATGCGGTTTTAATGTATAGCGAATTAGCTAACATAAAAAAGGAAACCGAAACATTACAAGTAGGAGTTAGCGAAATGCTAATCAAATACTATTCTAAGTACAGTTAGTGCTAATAACGATATTGGTAAAACAATCAATAATAGATTTAATAAATTATGATAAACAAAGACCCCAATCACAAACATACTTACGATGCAACAGGCAAAATGACCTGTTGCTCGTTAGAAGAAAAAATAAATGCAAAAACAGAACATAATCATTCCGATGATGATGGACATGATCATTCACACGATAGTGGTGAAGAATCTTTATTAAAGCAATACCTACCAGCAATTATTAGTTTTGTTTTTTTAGTTTCAGGACTTGTATTTGATTACTTCATTAAACCTTCCTTTTTTCAAGGCTACACTCGTTTAATTTGGTACATAGTAGCTTATATACCTGTTGGTATTCCTGTTATAAAAGATGCCATAAAATCAATTTCAAAAGGAGCTTTCTTTTCAGAATTTTTCTTAATGTCAATTGCAACATTAGGTGCATTTTTTATCAAAGAATATTCAGAGGGAGTTGCAGTAATGTTATTTTATGCAGTTGGAGAGTTGTTTCAAACAGCCGCAGTTAATCGTGCTAAAAGAAGTATTAAAGCATTATTAGATATTCGCCCCGATACAGTAAATGTTCATAGAAACGGAACATTGCAAACGGTTTCTCCTACCCAAATAAAAATAGGAGAATTTATACAAGTAAAACCAGGAGAAAAAGTAGCATTAGATGGAATACTAATTTCTGCCTCAGCTGCTTTTAATACATCAGCCTTAACTGGCGAAAGCACACCTGATACTAAAAACGAAGGGGAAAATGTTTATGCAGGAATGATAAACTTAAATTCTGTTTCTGATATAAAAGTTACGGCATTATTTAAAGATAGTAAACTTTCTAAAATATTAGAAATGGTACAAGATGCTACCACTCGAAAAGCACCCACACAATTGTTTATTTCAAAATTTGCAAAAGTGTACACACCAATAGTTGTGTTTTTAGCAATAGGCATTTGTTTGTTGCCTTATTTATTTGTTTCAAATTATGTGTTTAGCGATTGGTTATATAAATCATTAGTATTCCTTGTTATCTCTTGTCCTTGTGCTTTAGTAATCTCCATCCCGTTAGGATATTTTGGAGGTATTGGTTTAGCTTCTAAAAATGGCATTTTGTTTAAAGGCTCAAATTTTTTAGATATAATGACAAAAATTGATACCGTTGTTATGGATAAAACAGGCACTTTAACAAAGGGTGTTTTTAAAGTTCAGGAAATTAAAGCAGTTGGTATTGATGAAAAAGAATTACTCAAATTAACAGCAGCCATTGAAAGTAAATCAACACATCCTATTGCATTAGCAGTTGTATTACACGCAGGTAATTCAATTGATAAAGTTAGCGTTGATAATGTAGAAGAAATTTCGGGACACGGTTTAAAAGGAACTATTGAGGGTAAAGAAGTATTGGCAGGTAATTTAAAACTCTTAAAGAAATTTAAAATTGAATACGACCGTACAATTGAAACTATTGTAGATACAATTGTAGTGGTTGCCGTAAACAATAAATATGTGGGTTATATTACCATTTCCGATGAAATTAAAGAAGATGCTGCACAAGCTATTAAAGATTTGCACAGCCTAAATATTAAAACGGTTATGTTATCTGGCGATAAACAAACCGTTGTAGATAAAGTAGCACAAATACTAAAAATTGATAATGCTTTTGGGAATTTATTACCCGAAAATAAAGTAGAGAAAGTACAAGCATTAAAAAATGAAAACAGAACACTTGCCTTTGTGGGCGATGGAGTAAACGATGCGCCAGTAGTTGCATTAGCTGATGCAGGAATTGCAATGGGAGGTTTGGGTAGCGATGCCACCATCGAAACTGCTGATATTGTTATTCAAAACGACCAACCTTCAAAAATTGTTACAGCCATTAAAATTGGAAAAATTACTAAAAATATTGTTTGGCAAAACATTATCTTAGCAATGGGAGTAAAAGTAATTGTTTTAATAATGGGAGCCGTTGGCATTGCCACACTTTGGGAAGCAGTTTTTGCCGATGTTGGCGTTGCCTTGTTAGCTATTTTAAATGCAGTAAGAATACAACGAATTAAATTTTAATTAATAAGTAATTTACAAAAAATGAAAAAAACACTTACACTATTTTTATCTTTTCTATTTATAATGATTGAATTTTCGGCTTGTAAAAAGAAAGAGATTGGAACACCTGGTGAAAATGAGATTTTTCTTCTTTACAAAACCTTTAGCCCAACATCCTTAGTTATTAAAAAAGGAACAACTGTTACTTTTACAAATAAAGATAATGCAAATCATTCAGTATCTTCAAGCAGCGGCTTGTTTAATAGTGGAAAAATAAAAAGCGATGAATCCTTTAAACATACATTTAATGATGCAGAAACCTATAATTTCTTTTGTAATTACCATTCAAGTCAACAGGAACAAGGCGCAGTTATAGTACAATAGCATATAAATAAAGTTTATACATAACAATGCAAAAAAAGATATACGCAATTATTTTTTCACTGATTTTAATCAATCAGTGCTTTTCACAAACCAAAGAAAAAGGAAACTTTTATTTTGGATGGGGATACAACAGAAATTGGTATAGTAAAAGTGATATTCGATTACAAAACAATAATCCTCAAATTATTAATGGTAAAGAATACACCTACGACTTTACGGTTTATAATGCCACAGCAAGTGATAGACCCGATTTCGATAAAATTAAAGATGTAGCAAATATTACGGTTCCTCAGTTTGGTTTTAGAGTAGGATATTTTTTTAATAATAAAAATGATTTTGGTGTCGAATTAAATTACGATCACGCAAAATATGTGGTTAACAATTACCAAAAAGTAAGAGTTAAAGGGCAAATTAATGGAGATTATTTTGATAAGGACACCATTCTCGACCCTGATAATTTTTTGCATTTTGAACATACCGACGGAGCTAATTTTTGGATGATTAATTTTATTAAACGTTGGAAATTGCTAGAATCCAATAATAAAAAAAACAACCTTGGATTAATTGTAAAACCAGGTTTTGGTATTGTTTATCCTCGAACAGATGTAACTATATTTGGTAATCGCATAAACAATAAATGGAAAGTTTCAGGCGTTATAGCAGGAATTGAAGCAGGTATAAGACTAGAATTTTTAAAAAATGGATTTCTTGAATTTACAGGAAAGGGCGCTTATGCTAATTACATTAATGCTATTACACAAGGCAAAGGATACGGAAAAGCAAGTCATAAATTTTGGGTAGCAGAAGCTATATTAATAATAGGTTATCAATTTAAATTAAAGAAATGAAGGCATTTATAATAATGATTTTTCTCATGGTTACTTTATCAGGTTTGGCACAACACAATCATAGTGATGGTGAGGGAGAAAACGACAAAGCTTTGATTAAACACTCAGCTCCACACGATGGAGAAATTATTGATGTCGGAAAAGAAAAATTAGAGGTACTAATTAATCCGATGCAATTAGACGAAAAATTAACTATCTATGTTTTAAAGAAAAATTATAAATTAAAACCATTTACTAAAGCCACAGGTTCAGTTATTTGTAGATATAAAGATGGTAAAACAGACACAATAGGTCTGTTAAATCAAACGGATAGATTTACAACAAATCAAATAGATTTTAGTAAAACAATAAATATGATATTTAATTTTACATTAGATAGCAAAAACATAAATGGTGTATATTTTTATAAAGGCTTCACTAAAAATTAAAATAAGACAAATGATACGAAAAACACTAATACTATTTTTGTTTTTAACTTTAAAAAGTATAGGACAAAATCCACTTGTGCAAAGTTTATTAAATGATGTTAAACTTGATTCATTAACTAATTTTGTAAAACAACTTTCAGGAGAAAAATCTGTAAAAAATTAATGGAGTTATTGACACCATTAAATCTAGGCATTATCAAACTATTGGTAATGAAAAAGCATTTCAGTTTATGAAACAAGAGTTTATTAGATATGGTTATCAAATTGACTCTTTTGCTTTTAATACAGAAGGTAAAAATCTTTTTGCAATTAAAACTGGGTATAAATATCCAAATAAAAAATTCATGCTTGGAGCACATTATGATAATTGGCCATTGTTAGCTGTTGCTTCAGGCGCCGATGATAACGCAAGTGGTTCATCAACCGTACTTGAAGCAGGTAGAGTATTTTCAAATTATAACTTTCCTTATACAATTGTATTTGCTTTATGGGATGAAGAAGAGCCTGGGCTTTTAGGTAGTACAGCTTATGTGCCAACTATAAGTTCTAATAATGATACGTTACTGGGTTATATTAATGTTGATATGTTAGGTTGGGACGGCAATAATGATTCTGTTGCCGACATTAACGTTAGACCCATAGGAAACTCTATCGCATTATCAAATAAAGCCCAATTATGTAATACGCTTTATAATATACAATTGGGTTTGCATATTGTTAACCCAGGAAATGGATCAACAGACCACGCCCCTTTTTGGAATAATGGTTTTTCGGCAATTGGTATTGATGAAGAATATGATAATGACTTTAATCCATATTGGCACACTCCAGCAGATTCACTTGCCCGGTTTAATCTTAGTTTCTATCAAAAATGCTCAAAATTAGCCTATGCAACTCTTGCCGACCTTGCAATGGATACTTTAAATACAGTTGGTGTTTTTGAAAATACAATTATTGATAATATTGTACTATATCCTAATCCAACTCAAGGAAAAGTATATATCAAAAATAATAATGAAAATACTGAACCTATATTTATTACTATGTTTGATGTTTTTGGAAATTTAATTTATTCTGTAAAAATTACTAAATCAGAAAATGATTATTTAATCGACACGGATAAACTTAATATAAAAAGTGGAATGTATTTTGTAAAAATAAATAGAGCAAACAATACCTCAAAAATAAAACTGATTAAAAATTAATTAATATCTAAAAACAAAAACCATGAAAACAAAAAACACATCATCACTTTTAAAAATGGTAACGCTATTTTTAATGTTTATCTCAGTATCAACCTTTGCTCAAAAAAAGGACAATATTAAAACCGCAGTTATTAAAACAGTCATTCATTGCGACCATTGTAAACAATGCGAAACCTGTGGTGATAAATTTAATAAAGATTTATATAACGAAGATGGTATTAAAAGAGTTGATGTAGATGCAAAAGCAATGACAATTACAGTTGTATATGATACTAAAAAAACCGATTTGGATAAAATTAAAATAATGATTTCTAAATTGGGGTACGATGCAGATGATGTAAAAGCAACTCCCGAAGGTATTGCAAAATTGGATGGCTGTTGTAAAAAGTAGAGTACTATTAAGTATAACCAAATAATAAAAATGATGATTAGTTTAAAACAAAGCCCATTCATACTTTTGGTTGCAGTAGGTTTATTTACCTTAGTTAATTGCACAAAAGATAAAGCTTTAGTTAGTTACAAAAATACAGGCTACCCCGATGAAGTAGCTAAAATCATCATGAATAAATGTGCTACTTCTGGTTGCCATAATGAGGCAAGTAAAGGCGGTGCGGCAGGCTTATCTTTAGCTTCGTGGGATAAATTATTTGAAGGAAGTAATAGTGGGGCTGTAATAATACCTTACAGCCCTAATTTAAGTACCTTTTTATACTATACAAATTCATACAATGAATATGGAACTATACAATTAGTGCCAAAAATGCCAATTGGTTCGCCTGCCTTATCAAACAGTCAAATAAAAACGTTGTATGATTGGATAGCAAGTGGTGCTCCAAATGCAGATGGATTTGTAAAATTTTCCGATAACCCCAATCGTAAAAAATTCTATGTATCTAATCAAGGTTGCGACATTGTAACAGTGTTTGATGCACAATCAATGTTAGCAATGGGCACAAAAGAAGTTGGTAAAACCTCACTTATAGAAGCCCCACATTTTATTAAAGTTTCGCCCGATAATAAATATTGGTACGTTTCTTTTTTAGGGGCAAGTGTATTTCAAAAATATAGAGTTAGTGATAATTCATTTGTAGGAGAAGCTAATATTGGTATTGGTAGTTGGAACACCTTTGCTATTTCCTCTGATGGTAAATACGCTTATGTTGTGGATTGGTCAAGTAACGGCAAAATAAAAAAAGTTCAAACAGATAGTATGCTTATAAAAGGTTTTGTAAGTGGTTTAATATATCCACACGGTTCAGCACTTAACCAAACCAACGATACACTTTATGTTACTTCTCAAATAGGAAACTATCTATTTAAAATACCAACCGATTTTTCTATCATCTATAACATCATACTAGATAATTCAGGTATGGCAAATAATACATCAAGCCTAGACCCACATGAAATTATGATGAGTCCCGATTATTCAAAATATTTTGTTACTTGTCAAAAATCAAACGAAATAAAAGTAGTTGATAGATTAACAGGGCAAGTCATTACATCAATACCTGTTGGCGGTACACCTCAAGAAATGGCTATTTCTACTACTAAAAATTATTTGTTTGTTTCCTGTATGGAAGACATAACTACATTTGGTAGTTCAAAAAGAGGTTCAGTGTATGTTATAAATATAAATACTCATGCAGTTGTTGGCTCTGTTTACACAGGGCATCAACCACATGGCTTAATGGTTGACGAACAAAATAAAAGAGTTTATGTAACTAATAGAAATGTAGCTTTGGGAGGTCCCGCGCCACATCATGCAGCATTATGTAGCGGACAAAATGGCTATGTAACTGCCATTGATTTAAACACACTACAATTAATTCAAGGATTTAGAGCAGAAGTTTCTGTTGATCCTTACGGATATTCAATTACACATTAACTTAAATCTCAATAAAATAAAAACAATAAAAGTAATACTTGTATTAGCTGTAATGGTTTTTGCAGCATGCAAAAAAGAAGGACTTGGAGGCAAATCATCAGTAAAAGGATATGTAAAACATCACACTGTTCCTATCCCAAATGCAACTGTTTATATAAAATTTGGAGTAACAGAGTTTCCAGGCTCAGATATTTCTTTATACAATACAAGTGTTCAAGCTGATGCTAGTGGATATTATGAGTTTCCAGATTTGCAAAAAGGGAATTATTATTTATATGCCATCGGATATGATAATGCTATTTCCGAAAATGTTTATGGAGGAACTAACGTATCTTTGAGAAGGAAAGAAGCATTAGAAATTGATGTTTTTGTATTAGAATAATTTATAAAAAATGATTTTATATAAATGAAACTGCATCTTAAAATACCGCAAGGCTTAAAAAAGCATGTAACTAATGAGTTGCTTAAATCTAAAGACACTTTTAAAAAAGGTGAATTGCAAACCTCATGGCGACATCTCGAAAGAGCACACATACTTGGTCAAGCCTATCCAATCGAACATTCACAAGCTCATTGGCAAATGTTATTATTTGCTTTTAGAATAAAAAACACAAAAGAAATTTTAGGACAAATTCCTCGCTTATTGGTGGGTGGTATAAAATCATTTGTTGGAGAAATACCTCTTGGTAATTCTGGGGGAGCAAACGTACCACCATTAAAACCAATGCAAATACCAATGGATTTATTAGTTATTTTGGAGTCTTATAAGAAATAACAAAATGAACTCACTTTTTAATTTTTTCAAAGGTTACAATTCGCTTTCAAAAGAAGCAGAAAAAGCTATTGCTGAAATTTCAAAGATAGTTGCAGTTAAAAAAAATACCGACTTGCAGCCAATTGGTCATACTTGCAAAACAATTTATTTTATTAATAAGGGTGTTGCTCGTATTTATTATTTTAAAGACGGAACAGATATTACAGAATGTTTTGCATTTGAAAACAACATCATTGCAAGAGTAGAAAGTTTATTTACAGGTAAGCCATCTCGTAAAGCCATTCAAATATTAGAAGATTCAGAAGTAGTGGCAATAAATTCAACGCAATTATTTAAACTATACGATAAGTACCCCGAAATAGAAAGATTGTTTCGTTTAATATTTGAATCTGCTTATGTAGATACCGTTAACCGAATAGAAAGTATTCAGTTCCATTCAGCCGAAGAACGCTACAATTCGCTTATTAAAGAAGAACCTAATGTTTTAAAAAGAGTACCATTAAAGTATGTAGCTTCTTATCTTGGCATTACCCAAGTCAGTCTAAGCCGTATCAGAGGCATCAAGTAATTATTTATCATATGTTAAATACTTCCTCGTATTGAGGAAGTATTTTTGTTTTGAATTAAAAACAAAAACAAATGAATAATGTAAAACTTGGTCTCAAAGAAAACTGGAAACAATTTACTTTATTGGTTATCATCAATGCCTTTGTGGGTGGTATGGTTGGTTTAGAAAGAGCCATATTACCACAAATAGCAGAAAGTGAATTTCATATAGCTGCAAAAACAGCCATACTATCTTTTATCATTGTTTTTGGAATTGTAAAAGCATTAACTAATTATTTTACTGGAGCATTAGCAAATAAAGTTGGCAGAAAAAATCTTTTAACTATAGGTTGGCTTTTTGCTATCCCTGTTCCATTTATATTAATGTATGCGCCTAACTGGAATTGGATAATAGCAGCCAATATTTTACTTGGAATAAATCAAGGCTTAACTTGGAGCAGTACTGTAGTTATGAAAATTGATTTGGTTGGCGAAAAACAAAGAGGCTTTGCAATGGGATTAAATGAATTTGCAGGTTATCTCTCAGTAGCCATTGTAGCATTTTTAACAGGCTTGGTCGCCAGTCAATATGGCTTACGACCATATCCGTTTTATATAGGAATTGTATTATCTTTTTTAGGTTTATTTGGAAGTTGGTTTTTAATAAAAGACACTAAACATCACGTTGCAAAAGAAAGCACATCAAACAGTATTCCTTTATTAAAAAATGTGTTTTGGGACACAACATGGAAACATAAAAACCTTGGCTCGGTAACACAAGCAGGATTAATTAATAATTTAAATGACGGTATGGTATGGGGCATCTTCCCAATACTGTTAGCACAAAAAAACTTTACAATAGCACAAATAGGAAT
>JAEUTR010000453.1 GCA_016787365.1 Bacteroidia bacterium | reverse complement strand
GGTCTGAATAAAAAGTCTGTCCGTAAACGAATTGTCCTGCTGATAAAAGCAGTAGAAGTAAAAATGTTTTGATTTTTATTGTCATTGTTGTGTCGTCTTAAAATGGCATATAACGTTTTGCAAGCAGGCCCAGTGCGGCTTTCGAAGCATTAACTGTCCCAACCCACAAATGTTTATTTAAAGATACCCAAGTTTTTTAGCCGCCGCAAACAAAATTTCCCGAAGGGACCTTGTTAATAGCGCGCGGCGATGACCCTCGTCCGCCGCATTGGGCTTGCTTGCTGTTATAACTTGTTGCCGCCACAAAGGTGCGTCTCGCTCACGTGTCCGCTGTTAATTTATTGTCTTGTGAAGACCTCGGCGCCACCTGAACCGAAAATTGCGAAATGTTTTTCATTCGGTGAAAAACCATACGTTAATGTAAAATGCTCAAGTCGAACCAAATTTATAAGAGTAAATGTCTGCCAATATTCTTTTTGGTCAGACCGAGACTTTAGGTTTTTGATCCCAACTATTTGCTCGCCAAGAGCAGGATGAAAAGAGTCTAATGCCCAACCGTCAGAAGTCAGATGATTACCATTTCCACCCCGTAAGCCAAAAATTTTGATCGTTTGTTTGAGCTCGTCAACGGTAAATTCTAAATTGTCGGTTGAGAATTTCGTCATTGCTGTGTTGGATTCGTCGTGGTTTCGAATTTCAATTTCACCAGAGGTCGGGTTAGATATTGAGTAACCGTCGGCAGAAAGAAGAAATATTTTATTGTCCTTTGTCCAGCCATTCGCAATTATGCCTGCTGCGGAAATGATTTTTCTGTTAGTCCATGGACTCGGTGGGTCCGTGAGTATGTCAAATAGTTTATTTTTGTCTTTAGCGAACATTTTTTTGTCTACCGGTATGTCGTCGCGGCAATGAGTTATAACGTTTTGCGGCTAGGCGAAGTGCCCGCCGCCTTTGATTCCAGGTGAAGCGTTAGCGGAACCAAATATAAAAAAAGGCGGGCATTTTGCCTAGGTGCTGTTATAACCAGTACTTCGTCCTCAATTTGGTATTCGCTTTTTGGTCCGTATTATTTTCTCTATTTCAGTTGTCAATAGGGGAGTTAAAGAAGTGATCAAACTTACAACAAAGATGCTGTCGTAGTGTATGTCATTGTAGTTAAGTATTCTTGTCCCGTCGCCACAAGCCGTACACTCAATTAGTTTAATTTTACTGTCGCAATAAGAATACAAAATAACCGCAAAGGGAAAAATTATTAAAGTCAGCAAACTATTAATTATTCGTTGTCTTGGTGTCTGCTTAAAGAATATATAAGATAGAAAGGTCATATAAAGTCCGAACGAAAACACAAATAAATCACTCGCAAAATGGAAATATTTAAGAGGATGATCAAACGAAATTTTCTTGTCGGTCAGGGAGGAGTATAAATGTCTGATTATTTTTTGAAATTTGTCCTCGACGTAAAAGGAGAGTCCGGCCGATAAAATAAAAATGAATACGAGAATAAATATGGCCTTTAATTTCGTCATTGATTGTTTTTAGGTCCGTCGTGGTATTGGTTATAACGGTTTGCGAGCAGGCGCAGGCGGCTTATTGAAACACTTTCCCGTCTGCTCGTACCAAAGGTTTAAACGAAGATAAAACTTTTTCAGCGGAGGCAAAACAAAAAAG
>JAEUTR010000557.1 GCA_016787365.1 Bacteroidia bacterium | reverse complement strand
AAGTTTAGCTCCTTATTCTAGTATGCCAGCAGGATATAATTCATCATCACAAGGACCTTATTTTAAACAATATTGGACTCAAGATAGAACTTTAAGAAGAAAGGCATCTGTTAAGGTTGGAGTTTCTGTTAACCCAGCATTTAATTCATTTAATCCTTCAGTTGAATGGGATTCTACATCAGTTAATGGTTTGGCATCTGTTGATAATTTTGCAGGATTAGGAGCTCATACTTGTGATTGTCATCAAGTTGGTGTGAGAGAAATTAGTAATTCTTTTTCTTTTTCTGTATTCCCCAATCCATCAACTGTAGCTGTAACAATTGCATCGAGTAAAACTATTATCAAGATTTCTGTTGTAAATGTTGTTGGACAAGAAGTGAAGTCAGTTGTTTCTACTAAAAATCTGTCAGGAAATACAATTAGTATTGCTGATTTAGCAAAAGGTATTTATACAGTTATAGTAACTGATGATAAAAATAATCAATCAATTAATAAATTAATTGTAGAATAATCTATACAAAGTTTTAAATCCCTCAAGAAATTGAGGGATTTTTTACGAAAACAATCTTATGAAACTACTTTTTTCGTCATTATTATTGTTATTTAGTTTTGTTACTTATTCCCAAAAAACTAAAGTGCATGGAGTTGTAAAAGATGCAATCACCAATGAAGCGGTTATTGGTGCAACTGTTGTTTATGTAGAAGGTAAAGGTGTATCTACAGATATCGAAGGGGCTTTTGATTTGGCATTAGATAATGGAGAATATACTCTTAAAGTTTCATACGTTGGTTATAAAGTGATAGAAAAGAAAATTATAGCTACAGGAAAAACAATTAATCTTGATTTTCTAATGACAACGAATGAACTTTCTGAAATAGAAGTTGTAGCAGATATAGCTATCCAGAGAGAAACGCCTGTTGCTTTTTCAAATGTAGATAGTAAAAAAATTCAGGAAGAATTGGGTTCCAGAGATCTGCCACTGATTTTAAATTCAACACCCGGCGTCTATGCAACCAGTGTAGGAGGAGGTGATGGAGATGCCCGCGTGAGTATCAGGGGATTTAATGCACAGAACGTATTGGTGTTATTGGATGGTATTCCTATGAATGATATGTTAAACGGAAGGGTGTACTGGAGCAACTGGTTTGGTTTAGATAATCTGACCCGTGGTGTTCAGGTACAACGTGGCTTAGGCGCTTCTAAATTAGCTATCCCCGCAATTGGCGGCACCATGAATATTTTAACAGCAGGTATTGATTCAAAAAGATCTATCGTTGTTAAAAATGAATACGGAAACAACAGAAATTACCGGATCGGGTTAAGCTATTCTTCGGGCCGGTTAAAAAATGGATGGGCCTTTAATTTTGCAGGATCTTATAAACGTAATGACGGTTGGTTTGATAATATGTATAGTCGTATGTGGTTTTATTATGGTAAGATCGAAAAAAAGATCGGTGCTCATTTGATTGGAATACAAATTTTAGGGGCTCCTCAAACATCCGCACAACGTGATTTTAGAGTGAATTATAGCGTTCCTGCTTATAATAGAGATTTTGCTTATGAATTGGGAATGGATACTGTTGGAAAAAGAGAATTTGGCTGGAGATATAATCCAAGCTGGAACTTTTTAACGAGAACGCAGCACGGTGAAACTGCACCACAGGTATTTAACTCAAGCATCAATAAATTTCATAAACCTGTTCTTTCTGTCAAAGATTTTATTACTGTAAATGAGAAGTTAAATATTTCTACAATACTTTATGCATCTTATGGAAGAGGATATGGTACACAGTTAGATGGAGGCAGCGCTGGTAATACATTGGTATATGCAACCGGACAACAGGATATTCAGGGTATCTATGATAAAAATACCAATGCAGCTATTAGCACTTATACTAATGGCCAACTTTTCTCTTCTACCTGGCTGAGAGAAAATCATAATGAACATGATTGGTATGGAGCACTCATTACGGCAAATTACAAAGTACATCCTGCTGTTAATCTTTCAGGAGGTTTGGATGGAAGGCTTTATAAGGGGTATATATATAGTACAGTGGGTGATTTATTGGGTGGAGAAATTATGAAGAACTTTAATAGTAATGATCAAAATAAAGCCCCTTATGTAAAAGTTGTAGGCGACAGATACGGTCAAAATAATTTTGAGCGGAGAGTGAAATGGGCAGGTGCTTTTGCCCAGGCTGAGTATAAAAAAAACAAATGGGCTGGGTTTGTCAATGTGAGTTATGCCGTTACCATGTACAAACAAATAGATTATTTTAAAGCTAAACAACTAAAAAAAGATGGTAATGTAATTGATGTGCCTTATGGAAGTGAAATTATATATAATGGCGTTGCATATGATAACAATTCATCGGAGCTTGAGTATAACCAAACAGGATGGAAACAACTGGAAGGATATACAGCAAAAGCAGGAGCGAATTATAATTTAACCGATCATATGAATGTATTTGTAAACGTAGGATACTTAAATCGTGCCCCTTTAATAGGCTTTGTTTACACCAATAATAACACGGAATTTAAGCATGTGGATAATGAAAAGATTAATTCGGTGG
>JAEUTR010000482.1 GCA_016787365.1 Bacteroidia bacterium | reverse complement strand
TATGTTTTGGTAAGGAATCTTAAAAATGATTCAACCGTTGTTGTAAAAATTAATGACAGACTTCCTCAAAAATCAAGACGTAGTATTGACCTAAGCCTGAAGGCTGCAAAACAATTAAATTTTGTAAAATCAGGTTTAACCAAAGTAGAAATAACCGTATTAGATTCATTAAAAGCACAACATGACTAAAATTCTTATAAAAAACGCCACTATCGTTAACGAAGACGAAACCTTTGTATCAGATGTATTAATAGATGGCTCTATCATCTCTCAAATTGATAAAGACATAACTGATGATTCTGCTAAAATAATTGATGCCACCGGCCTGGTTTTAATTCCGGGAGCCATTGATGATCAGGTACATTTCAGAGAGCCCGGATTAACCCATAAAGGTGAAATTTATACAGAAGCTAAGGCTGCGGTAGCCGGAGGAATTACTTCATATATGGAAATGCCCAATACCGTTCCTCAAGCCGTAACTATAGTAGAACTGGAAAAAAAATATGCACGTGCAAAAGAATGTTCGTTGGCTAACTACTCATTTTTTATGGGTGGAACAAATGTAAACTTAGAAGAAACGTTAAAGGTTGATTATAAAACTGTGTGTGGATTGAAACTCTTTATGGGTTCAAGTACAGGCGATATGTTAGTAGACAATGAAAAAACATTAGAAGGTTTTTTCTCAAAATCAAATACACTCATTGCTACACATTGCGAATATGATCCAATGATTAAAGAAAATCAAAAAAGGATTATAGAAGAATATGGAGAAGACTTACCTGCTTATTTTCACCCAATTATTCGTAATGAAGAAGCTTGCTTTAAATCTTCCTCATTTGCTGTAGAATTAGCCAAGAAACATAATACACGCTTACACATTTTACATATTTCAACGGCAAAGGAATTAGATTTATTTACAAATAAAATTCCTTTGAAACAAAAACGCATTACAGCAGAAGCCTGCATCCATCATTTATGGTTTAATGATGATGATTATAAAAAGAAAGGGAACTTTATTAAATGGAATCCTTCCGTAAAAACGGAATACGACCGCGCTCATATTTTTGAAGCCGTATTAGATGGAAGAATTGATGTGATTGCAACAGATCATGCACCTCATACTATCGAAGAAAAAAATCTACCGTACTTACAAGCTCCAAGTGGTGGTCCTTTGGTACAGCATTCTATTTTAGCAATGTTGGAGTTTTATAAGCAAAATAAAATCTCTCTCGAAAAAATTGTGCGCATGATGTCTCATAACGTAGCAGATATTTTTAAAATTGAAAAACGCGGTTATATTCGTGAAGGTTTTTTTGCCGATTTAGTGTTAATAGATTTACATAAACCAACAGAGGTAACTAAAGCGTCTTTATTATACAAATGCGGCTGGAGTCCGTTTGAAGGTTATACATTCTCTTCAAACATTAATAAAACCTTTGTGAATGGTCATTTGGTTTATGATAATGGTACTTTTGATGAAAGCAAAAAAGGTGAGAGAATGAGTTTTAAGAGGGATTAATATTTAATTGTAAAATAAAAAGCCTTTCGTGATAACACGAAAGGCTTTTTAATGTATACTGTTATCGAATTAATTTCCTTTTATAATTTTCACAACCTGTTGTTTGTTGTTATTAATAATTTTCAAGAAATATATTCCGTTAGCTTGTGAGTTAATATCTATAATATTTTGTCCGGCAAGCAATAATTGATCAGCAACTTTTTCACCAAGAATGTTAGTTATCTCAATATGTCTGTCAGAAGGCAAATCAACCGTAAATATTCCTTGATTTGGATTTGGATAAACATTTACTACTATTTCATCTTCTTCCTCAGAGTCTATAACCATTTTAGATGCCGCATCAGATATATCGTTACCGTCTAATATAACTGAAGATGGAGTCCCCCATGTCATCACACATGTATTAGTTGAAGCTGGACCAAACACTAATCCAGTGCCATTGTTATACTGGCATTCAATAGTCCAATAATAACTGTTATTATAAACTAAACCAGGAATCTGTTTAATGTAAACATAATTAGTTGAAAAAGTTTTTGTTCCCACCAAAGCACTGGTAGACATATTGTAGCAATTTACTCTGTATGCCGATACTCCGCTTACAGATGTGATGCCTGTATATGGAATAGTTGTGCTTGTGTAGGTTTTACCGCATGGCAAAACCGCCTTAGGAGCTCCAATAGTTATAGTACATAAACTGTTACTCGGTGTACTGTAAACTAATGCGGTACCATTATTATATTGTACTTGTACAGTAACTTTATAGGTATTGCCGATTGCAATATTTGATACCTGATTTAGATACAAATAATTGCTGGCCTGGGTTTTAGTTGTAACTAATGCATTTGTAGTATTGTCATAGAAAGTAAATTTATAACCACTGATACTTCCTGCCGAGGTACTTAATATTGGTGACGCCATATTTGTTACAGTAATTCCACATGGAATAGTAGGTTTTGGTTCATCAATAGTTAATGTACACGTCCCTGAACTTTCAGGTCCGAAACCTTGTCCTCTATTTACAGCTACTGTCCATTTGTATACATTTCCATAATATAAACCGCTAACGTTGCTAATATTAATTGACCGGGTTGGCGAAGATAAACTGGCTACTGTAACAGTTGGAGCAGACGGATTATAAAAACTAAATCTATATGCTGTTGCTCCTGCAACCTGATTTGCATATACCGGATAATTTGTGCTTGTTATTTTTAAGTTACACATGTGTAAACTTGTTGTAATAGTTTCTGAACCACAAGCTATAGGATTTACCGTATGAGTATCTGCCTTACTACAGCCGCTGGCGTCAGTTCCTGTAAGTGTATAGACTGTTAAACTTGATGGTGATACACTTATATTACTTGTTGTTGCGCCTGTATTCCAAAGATAACTCAAAGCACCGCTACCTGTAAGAACCGAGGAAGTTCCTGTACATAAAGTCGACGTGCCACTAATGTTTACATTTGGTAAAGCAGTTGTTGAAATAGTTATTACATCTGTGCCTGAACAGCCAGAAGATGTTCCTGTTACTGTATACGTAGTATTCGTTGTTGGCGAAACATTTATAACCGAAGTTGTAGCGCCCGTATTCCATAAATAAGAGGTTCCGCCAGAAGCGGTTAAAGTTGTAGTAGTGCCACTACACACATTAGTTGAACTGGCACTTGCATTTATTGTAGGAATAGAATTTACCGTTATGTAGCTTGTAATACTTACCGGATCACTACCAAAGGCATTTGTAGCAGTAAGCGTTACTGAATAAACTCCCGGAGTATTATACGTTATCGTTGGATTTTGTGCAGATGATGATGAGGGAGTTCCTCCCGGAAATGTCCAAGCCCACACTGTAGGGGTGTTTGTACTTAAATCAGTAAACGAAACAGTTCCGCCAGCACATAAAGTAGTTGGAGATGCAGAAAAAGAAGCTACAGGAGGAGTACCACAACTGTGATTTGTCATCGGTCCAGGCCCACAAACATTTGCTACTGTACTTTTTGATTGTACATAATTTCCGCCGGCAAGATCGTTAACTCCTAAAGAACGATTTGAAGAACCATTACCAATTGAATAGTGCATAATGGCTCCCGGACTAATTACATGTCCTAGCTGATGTCCATGACCTAATTCATGTACTGCAACAGTTTCAAAATCATATTCACTTCCCGAAGGTGCAGATGTTCCATATTCCCAGGTTAATGGTGATATGTTACTGCCTTCATCAAAAATAATATCCAACTCACTTACATACCATGCAATTGTAGGGCCGGAAGCACATCCACTCCAATAGCTGTAACATACTCCTAATATCCCGTCAGAAAGCGGTGCGGTATTATCAAAACAAATAATATTTGTACCGTCACTCACTGCATCGTTAATAGATGAAGTTGCACCAATAGTCCAGTTTACTCCTGTATTACATCTCCAGGTATCAAATGCCCGCATAAATGAAGCTTTTGCTGATGCGTTACCATCAAACCCGGTATTCATTCTCCATGTATATCCACCTGATCCATTATCGTCAATATGATCTGTACCATATGCTATCGTTCCTGGCCCTGGATCAAAATCAACCTTTAAGTGTGCGTAATTTACAGTTAATACTCCTGAACTTGTTTGAGTAGTACCTTGTGTAACTTGTATATTGCCTGTTCCTGCACCTGATGGAACTTCTACCACAATTTGTGTATTGCTCCATGAAATATATTGAGAAGCAAGCGGATTAATATAAGTTGCTCCTCCGTCATCTCCATTTTTAAACCCAACAGTTCCTGAACCTTGAGTTGCTCCAAAACCAGTTCCTGTTATTGTAATGGTAGATCCTGTTCCTGCTGAAACACTTGTAGGAGCAAATCCTGAGATTGCCTGCACTTGAATAGGCTGGCCACCTTTTTGAGCACCTACTCCACTTGCATGGATATCAAATGGTTTAACGGTTATCCAACTATTTAAACCCGGAGCAAGAATTGCACTATAAAGTTCTGTTTCAATGTTATTGTATTTATAAAACGGATCTGAAGCTGTTTGAGAATTAAGATCATATCTTATAAAACCTTGTGAAGATGCATAAGCCTCATACTGAGGTAAAGCTGTACGATTTGTATTTTCTAAGTTGAAACGTTTTACATTTTCGCAAGTAAAAACCCCTATATCTCCCGGTTTTAAAGAAAGAGAAGGTTCTACCGTAATCCTGTTATAATCAACAGTACCACCCATTGTTAAAATTTCAATAGAAGTAGTTGTAAGATTACCTTTAAACACTTTATAAACCTCAACAATATTTGAAGTATAAATCATGTTGTGTGCTGCATTCCAAAAAGAAGTTTTTGAAACGACCTTTCCTTCAATAATAAGCGCTGAATTTGTGGTACGATTACTAAGAGGAATCTGCTTCATCATACATTGTCCGATTGCCGATTGACATGCAAATACAATCAGGATAAGGGATAAAATTTTTGTCATAAATTTAAATTGTTTAGTTAAAAGAAAGGTTTTATGTTAAATTATTATAATAGTTGAAGATACAATATTAAAATTCAGACAACAATTTATTTTTTGTGTAAAACGAATTTTAACAAATGAGTTAATAACACTATTTTAACATAGTATACTGAGAAAGGTAAGGATGTACTAAATAAAAAGAAGAAAATGACTAAGCCTGACTAAACAAGCTGTCTACAAACTCTGTACGGTTAAATACTTGCAGGTCTTCCATTTTTTCGCCTACTCCAATATATTTTACCGGAATTTTAAATTCATCGGAGATTCCGATCACCACACCACCTTTGGCTGTTCCGTCCAATTTAGTTAGTGCTAAGGCCGTAACATCAGTAGCTGCTGTAAACTGCTTACATTGTTCAATTGCATTTTGCCCGGTACTGGCATCTAAAACTAATAATACATCATGTGGTGCATCAGGAATTACTTTCTTCATCACGTTTTTAATTTTAGTTAACTCATTCATTAAGTTAATCTTATTATGCAAACGTCCTGCAGTATCTATAATCACAACATCTGCACCTTTTGCTTTGGCGCTGCTTAACGTATCAAAAGCTACACTTGCCGGATCGGCATTCATACCTTGCGATACAATATCAACGCCCACACGTTGACTCCAAATAGTTAATTGCTCCACTGCAGCCGCTCTAAATGTATCAGCTGCACCTAATACAACCTGATAGCCGGCTGTTTTAAATTGATGCGATAATTTTCCAATGGTGGTTGTTTTACCAACACCATTAACACCAACTACCATAATTACATAAGGTGTTTTTTCTCCGTTTGCTTGTAGTGGTAATTTTGGGATTTCAAAAGAGGTTGCGTCGGTTGAATTATTTTCGGTTAATAATGCGGCAACTTCTTCTTTTAATACATTATTTAATTCGCTCGTACCAACATATTTATTAGCCGCTACACGCGCTTCAATACGTTTAATGATTTTTAAAGTTGTATTAACGCCAACATCACCGGTAATTAAAACTTCTTCTAAGTTATCTAATACATCGGCGTCAACAGTTGATTTTCCGGCAACAGCTTTTGCCAGTTTGCCAAAAAAACTTTCTTTGGTTTTTGATAAACCTTCGTTTAAACTTTCTTTTTCTTTTTTACCAAATATCTTATCAAAGAAGCCCATAAATATTATAATTCAAATGAAAGTTTAACGGTAATGCTTGCTGTTTTATGTTTGGCTTTGGTATTAAACGAACCTCCCCACGAATAATCTTCGTTTGTATTTTGACCTGTAATTTGAAAAACACCCATTTCTGCTTCTTTTAATTTACCAATATGACTACTAGCATTTTCTGCAATGGTTTGTGCACGTTTTAAAGCATCTTGGGTAGCATTTTTTAAAAGTTCTAATTTTAAATCGGCTAATTTGGTGTAGTAATAATCGGGTTCGTTTGAAGTAAACTCAATGCCTTTTTCAATTAAATCGCCTATTTCGGTTGTAGATTTTTCAACTGCTGCTAAATTTTTTGATTCTATGATAACTTCCTGAAATAAATTATATCCTTCAAATACGCTTCCTGTTGGATTACCTTCGTTGTTATATAACTGTCTGTAATTTCGGTTTATTTTTAATGAGGTAAAGGCTATTTCATTTTCATTAATGCCATTTTTTTCTAAAAAAGATTTTACGGCATCAATATCGGTTTTTATTAAGGTATTTGCTTCTGATAAGGTGGCTGCGTTTCTTGAAAATGAAGCGCTCCAAACAATTAAATCCGAATCAAAATTTTTAGTTCCTAATCCTGTAACGCCAATATTATTATAGGACACATGCGTTTTTTCCCAGGTTGTACTCAATTTGTACCCAATAAAAATTAATGCAATAGCAATAATTGACGATGAAATTATTTTTGTTTTATCCATTTTTATTAGAATTCTCTTAAAAACAAAAAATTTCTTTCCTATTTAAAAGAAAGAAATTTTAAAATAGTTATTGTATACGCTAATATTATTTTTTCAAATAATCTGCTACTAATTCATTTTGAACAATCTCCTCACGGAATGCATAAGCACCAGTTTTTGGGGATTTAATTACTTTAATCACTTTAGTAAAGCTATTTCCTTTACCCGTTTTTAGTGTTGCTACAACCTTCTTTGCCATTTCTTCTTAGTTTTAATGGATTATTTAATCTCTTTATGAGTTGTCATTTTTTTCAAGATCGGGTTGTATTTTTTCAACTCAATACGATCAGGAGTGTTTTTTTTGTTTTTAGTAGTAATGTAACGAGATGTCCCGTGTTTACCACTGTCTTTGTGCTCTGTGCACTCTAAAATTACTTGAATTCTATTACCTTTCTTTGCCATTTTCTTCTGTTATTTATTGAATTAAGCTAAAATTCCGCCTTCTACAGCTTCTTTTAAACAAGCAAAAATTCCTTTTTTATTAATATTCTTGATAGCTGATGTAGATACGCGTAAAACAACCCATTCTCCGGTTTCAGGAACAAAAAACTTTTTAGTTTTTAAGTTTACTTTAAACTGGCGACGGCTTTTAGCATTTGAGAAAGAAACGTTATTTCCTTTCATCGCTTTTTTACCTGTTAATTGACAAATACGTGACATGTTGTATAATCTTTAAATGTTATCCCTTAAAATAGGGACGCAAATATAGTATTTCTTTTTTAACCTACAAAAAATAGTAGTGTTTTTTCAAAAAATAATATACTTGCGTCCCTTATTTCTATTTTTCTCGCTCATTTCAGCGATTTCGCGAAACTGAATCTGCGAGAAATTTATTATTATTTAGTAAAACGCTTTCTACGTTCTGCTCCTTCGCGGTTTCCGCTGAATGAACGTTCTCCTGTCGGTTTATCAAATGAACGACGTTCGCCACCGCCATTTCCACCTTCACGGTTAAATGGTTTGCGTTCTCCGCCTTCTTTGTTTCCGCCAAAAGATGAACGACGCTCGCCACCACCGCTATATGAACGGCTTTCGCCTCCACCATAAGATTTACGTTCGCCACCACCGTATGAACGACGTTCTCCGCCTTCGCGTGAACCTCCACCATAAGATTTGCGTTCGCCACCACCGTATGAACGACGGCCATCTTCTCTTGAACCTCCACCGTATGAACGTTTTTCTCCATATCCACCGGAAGGTTTTGCTTTAGAAACTTCAAAAGAAATTACACGAGCATTAAACTCAATTCCTTTTTTGTTTAAAGCTAAAAATTCGTCCACACATTTGTTTTCTGTTTCAAAGAAAGAGAATGAGTTTTTAACATCAATATTAAATATTAAACGTGCATTTAAACCGGAAATTTCTACTAAGAAATCTTTAATTGAATTACGGTTAAAGCCATCTAATTGCCCCATGTTAATGAAGAAACGAGTTGTTTTACCATTGTTTCCACCATCGTTACCAATGTTTAAATCTTGCGAATTTTGGTAGTATGCATAAAAACGGTTAAACTCTTCGGAAATGAAACGTTTAATTAATTCTTCCTTAGATAAGTCTTTTAATTCTTCATAAATTTTTGGAAGGTAATTTTCGATTTCCTCATCTTTTACCTCAACCGTATGTAATTTATTTACTAAGTGAAATAATTGTTTTTCGCAAACTGCTACACCATCCGGCACATCAGCTTTAGTGAATGTATTTTGAATAATACGTTCGATATCACGAATTTTATTTACTTCGCGAGGAGTAACAATGGCAATAGCGATACCTGTTTTACCTGCACGACCTGTACGACCTGAACGGTGCGTATAGTTTTCTGCTTCTTCAGGTAAGTTGTAATTAATAACGTGAGTTACATTATTAACGTCAATACCACGAGCCGCAACATCCGTAGCAACTAACATTTGTAGCGTGTGGCTACGGAAACGTTTCATTACTAAATCACGTTGTGCCTGCGATAAATCGCCATGTAATGCATCTGCATTGTAACCATCTTTAATTAATTGATCTGCTACATCCTGAGTTTCTGCTTTTGTACGACAGAAAACAATACCAAATATATCCGGATAAAAGTCAGCAATACGTTTTAAAGCTGCGTAACGGTCACGTTGGTTAACTGTATAATAAATGTGTTGAATGTTTTCGGCACCTTGATTCTTTTTACCTACAGAAATTTCTAAAGGAGATTCCATGTATTTGCTTGCAATACGCTCCACTTCGCGAGGCATTGTTGCAGAGAATAACCATGTATTTTTTGTTGGAGGTGTGTTGCTTAAAATCTGATCTAAATCATCTTTAAAGCCCATGTTTAACATCTCATCAGCTTCATCCAATACTACTACATCTACATGAGATAAGTCGATTGCTTTACGCTCAATTAAGTCGATTAAACGACCCGGAGTTGCAACAATAACCTGAGAACCTGCTTTAATGTCACGAATTTGAGCCATGATTGGCGCTCCACCGTAAACAGCTGTTACTCTTAATCCGTTAAGGAATTTTGAATAGTTAATTAAATCTTTACTGATTTGCACGCATAACTCACGAGTTGGTGCTAAAATTAAAGACTGTGTGAAGCGAGAGTTTAAATCTAACTTCATTAATAAAGGCAGGCCAAATGCTGCTGTTTTTCCTGTTCCTGTTTGTGCAAGGGCTACCATGTCGGTAGATTTATCCTTCAATTGAGGAATAGTTTGTTCTTGGATAGGCGTAGGATTTTCGAAGCCCATCTCGGTCACGGCTTTTAGGAGCATTGGCTCCAAGCCTAATTCTTGAAATGTCATTTGTTTTTGTTTAAATTATTATTACTAGCTGCTAACTAAGATTTAAATTCCGCAGTAGCTGTGAACATTTTATAGCCCGACGTAGGCGCGTTCACAATGTATTGGATGCAAATATTAAATCTAATTGCGTGGCAAAGGTAATACTATTTTAGTTAATAACAAAATATTAACACTATTTAATTATAGAACCGCTTTATTTTAATACTATCAAATAGCGCCTTGTGCTGTTATATCGCTTAAAACAAACTTATATTTGTACTGTGAAATTACCTATTTTTTTCAGGATACTTGTTTTGGTTACGGCTTTTGTTCCGTTATGTTCCTATTCGCAAAGTGCTGTATATAAAACAGCACTTAAAAAAAACATTGCTTTATTTCAATCCGCGAAAACTGCTAATGATTTTGTGTATGCTGCTAATTGCTTTGAAAAATTAGCTGTTACTGAAAAAAAAGAATGGTTGGCTTTTTATTATGCCGGGTTGTGTAATGTATTGGCAGCTTTTGAAAAACAAGCTAAAGAAATTGATATATACTGTGATAAGGCTGATGTACTCATGCGCAAGGCCGACTCGTTAAGTAAAAACAATTCGGAGGTTTTTGTAATAAAATCGATGATTGCTGCTGCACGCATTAACGCTAATAAATTGCAGCGAGCCCAAAAGTATGGTTTGTTGGCATCTAAATATGCTGCGGAAGCAGTTAAATTAAACGATGCAAACCCCAGAGCGCATTATGTAAAAGGAAAAGTGATTTTAAATATGCCTTTGGTATTTGGTGGAGGCGAAAGAAAAGCAAAGCCCATTTTTGAACTGGTATTAGAAAAAATAAAAGTATATAAAGCCGAATCTGACCTACATCCTAGTTGGGGTAAACCGGAAGCGGAACTGGAATTAAAAAACATTAACCGTAGTTCATAAATAGTTCTTACCCCTACCCGACAGATTTGAGGGAAATTAAAATGAATAAACCAATGCAAGGATTCGGATAAATTCTCTAAAGGTTTTATATACCAAACTGTTTGCTTAGTGAGTGTTATATGACGTTTTTCTTTTTCCGTCTTAGTTTTTTTTCTAAAAACTTTAAGTCGCTATGATTGTCAAGAAGTCCACTTCTGGAACACCTACTTGTATAAATCTTGTTATCTTGAATGTTACCATAAATTAAGTATGATTTTCCTAACGCTAAATAAAGTTCGCAGTTTGAATTATTTCCTGCTACAATCATTGTGTCATTTATTATATTCCCTTTAAAACGTTTAGTAACTAGTACTCTTTTTGAGTAACCATAAACTGGTATCTGAACAGACAACGTTCCGTCTTTATTTGTAATGGTATCGATTTTTTCAATTGGAGACAAAATGTCTAATACAGTAACTGAAACGATTATTTGACTTGATTTATATTCATCTTTAACAGAAACAAGTCTACACTTACAGGCGCTTGCAGTAATAGTGTTTATACAAAAAAAGAGTATTATTAATAGTGTTTTCATAAAATGACTCCTAACGGTTGCAAGCTAAATTCGCGTTTGGGTTTTGAAACCGCTGTCTACCGAAACGTTTAAATAAAGATACTATGGTTCTAAGCATTTGCAAAATGTAAATAAGTTTCGCGTGATCCCTGAGCTTGTCGAAGGGGAGCGACCTTGAATTTGCAAATGCTTTGGTGTTCGCCCACATTACTGTTAAGTACTGTTATATGTATTAAGCACTAAAATGCTTTATTAGTATCTATTTTTTCTTCTTTATTTTTTAATTTTAGAATATATAAATCATAAAACACTAATATTAGGGAAAATATAAGTGTAACTTAAAAGCCCCAAAGTCTTTCAAATTGAAACGAAATAGGTTGTGAAACTATTAGTAAAATAAAGGCTGAAAAATCTAATAATACAATTATTTTAATTGATTGCTGGTCTATTAGTTTTCCTAGCATTGAAATTATCAAGAGTAATAAAGATACAGAAACGGCCATATAACCAATAAAAGAAGATGAGTCAATAACAATTGCAAGTCCTGAGAAAGTATCATCATCAGAAACCAAAATAGATTTAAGGAAAGGCATTTGTTTAGAAATTTTTGTAGATACGGTTGTGTTTTCAGAGTCATTGTTTGAATTAGATGAACTCAGTTCTTCTGACATTCTTTTCTCCGCATCATCAACAATTTTTGCAATTGAATCTGGATTTAAGTTGTCTTTATTATTTTCAATTATAGTGTCAGTAATTGTATTAGCTATAGATGCGATTGAATCGGATTGCCATTTTTCTTTCGCTTCTAATTCAGCCTTGCTTGGTCCGCAACCTGTATAAAAAAATGGCATTAAAAAGCAAAATATAATTGCAAGATTTAGTATGCGCGAAATTCTATAATGTTTTTTCATTGTCACTTTAAAACGAATAGTATGATCATATATTGTCTGTGGTCGCCGAACTTATTGAACCTAATGTTTTCGCGCTAAGCAATAGTTTGTCGCGATAGCTATCGGGATGAATATTGTCAGCCGAAATGCTACTAACAAAGCTAAATATTTAATGGCCTTTTGCAAAGCGAAAATTAAATAATCGTCTACCGTGTTAAAAAAGCCGAAGCCGAATGCCCAAATGGGATTTAGGTTGTGTTATGCGATGCCCAATGTACTAGGATATATAAAACTTCTCTGTTTTAAGCCCTACGTCTTGAAGTTTGTCTTGATTGTGTTTTATTAGATTGTCAATATTTGTCCACTGCGTTTTATTGTCTAACCAATAACTTGAGTCAATTGATAAGATACTATTTAGTAAGTCACCTGGATAATAGTCGCCTTCCGCTAATATGTCTGCGGTTAGTTTTTCTACAGCTAGGTCTACAAGAAATTTTAAACCAATTTGTTGTCCAATTAATAAACGAAGGTCTTCGATTTCCAATTTGTCGACAGGAATTTTTCTTAATTGATGGCAGCGTTTAATGAGATTTGTCTCAAAGTCATAGTCAACCCATTTTGAGTTTTCGAGTTGTTCTAATGTTGAATTTCTGTCCATTGGGTTGCGCATAACGTTTTCGCGGTTTGCTTTTGGCCGTTATTGGAACCGTTGTCTACCGAAATGGTTGTTTAAAGATACTAATGTTCCTATGCATTTGCAAAGCAAAAATGATTAATTGTCTACCGCTTTTGCAAATGCTTTGATGTCTACCCGCATTACTGGTAGGTGCTGTTAGCTGTCTGGTGGCGGCACACAGTTGCACAACGGCCTACGTGTCCGCTGTATTTTTAAATCTTATATTTTGAAGAAACGAATAAACGTCTTTGTATTCTATATTCTTGTCTTCAATAGAACAATTATAAGTCAAGAAAAGAATTGACTTATTATGTGCACAAAGCCCAGCAATAAAGAATCTGCTGTCAATTTGATTCACCGTTTCAAATACTAAAAAATTGTCACGAAGTTGTTTAACATCTTTTGCCCAATTCTTGCCTAACGGAATATTAAGAGTCTCGGTGATTAGCTCGTGGAATTCGTCAAAAAGATCAAACTGGATGTCTGGGCCAATCGAATAGAAGGAAACTTGAATAGCACCGACCCCGTTGTCCGATTTAATAATTGTTAGGATTTCGTCATCAACGTTTGATTCCCAATCTTTCGGAATTGTCAGAGTGAAATTGCCCTTGTCTATTTGTGAAGGAGTGTCAGGCATAAAGATTTTTGTCTGTACGAATTTTTTGTCTAGTTTGATGTCCGCCACTTGCAGCTAACTTACTTATACCCGCTACAAACATTCGGTTATTTCCCATATAGTGTATGCTTGTCGAATATTTATAGCGCATATCAAAGATATAAATCTTTAATAAATAAAAAAGAGTTGTCCCAAAAGTCAATTTTTTTCCGTTATTCTGAACTTGTTTCAGAATCTCAACGATTGTAAAATTGACCGTCTTAGAGATGCCGAATCAAGTTCGGCATGACCATCTAAGACTTTTGAAACAACCCTTTTTCATTTTACCACAACACCACACTAACAACACCTAACTGAGAAAAAACAGAAACTGAGAACTGGGATTGAAAAAACATTAACCGTAGTTAATCGCTATTTCTAAAATCCTATCACTGAAAGGTATGAGAAGTTAAAACGAATAAGCCAAAGCAAGCGTTCCGGTAAATTCTCCAAAGGCTTTGGTTGTAGCACTTGTTTTAAATTTTTGTGTGTAAACTGTACCCAAGGTTAAACTCGGTTTGCCATATTTTTTGTTGGCTATTTTTGGATTATAACTAAAACTAGCCCTACTGTTTAATACAGATGCATTAACCGATTTATTTACGTAACCCCAATTATAAGCTGTGCCTATACTAGCTTTTAAAGTGTTTTTTAAAAATCCCTGACCAATATTAAGATTTGGTCCCGCATACAAACTATTGGCCAGTAATGCCTCTGCCCTATTTGCATTTACACCAATACTTAAAGATGTTTTGGTTTGTGTAAAATTTAAACTATACATAAGGTTACCATTATAAATTTTATTAGGTGCATTTTTTACAGAACCTGTTTTTTCTCCGGTAACCTGATAATTAGCTGTAAAAACAATGGCATATTTGGTTTTTGCTTTTCCGAAATTATGACTTACTGTAGCATTGGCATTTTGACTTAACTGATAAAAATTAAGTGTGTCAGCCGGTGTGTTTACATAGAACGGGTCGGTTTGAGGTCTAACATTAGTAAAACTACTAAAGTTAGAATAGCCTGCATTAAAATTCCATTTTTGATTAGGTGCAAATGTAATATTAGCACTCCCTACCCAACGCTTAGTAGTACTAAATTTACTTTTATCTAAGTTATTACGTTGAAACCCTGAGTTTAAAGCAATGTTTAATTTACCTTTCATTAAACCAATAGCCGGCGCAAGGGTAATGTTTTCAAAGTCATTATTAAAATAATAAGCACCTAATGTTTTATAATCAGGATCAACATGCTCAT
>JAEUTR010000449.1 GCA_016787365.1 Bacteroidia bacterium | reverse complement strand
AATATATATATAATTATGAAAAAAGTACTATTTGCAATTAGTTTAAGCGTTGTTTCTTTGTATACTAATGCTCAATCGATCGATTTGAACTGGTCGGATAAACAAGTATACGAAAACAGAAAAGATGGTTTTTTTGATGACTTTATTGGAGGAAATTCCAAATATGTGTATGCAAAGTACAATAAAGCAGCTTGGAAAGAAAGCAAACAAAACAGTAAAATAAAATTGGTAGCTTATGATAGAAATTCTATGAGCCAAGTTGCTCAGGAAGCAATTATTGGTTATAAAGAGAATGCCGCTGATAAAGAAAGAATGAAAGATTTGACTTATTTTGATCAAATAGTATTTGAAAATACGGTAAATATTTTTTGGTTAAAAACCGAAAAAGGTAAAGCCGAACTTTATGCTCAGGTTTTTGATTCGAAGTTAAATGAGAAAGTTAAGTTAAAAAAAATATACGAAGTTAAAGCCTCTGGAAAAAAAAGTGATCCAAATTTGTTTGTGATTGGCAATAAAAAAGCAGGTGAAAAAATCATTATTGGTGCTGAATTGCCAAGAGAAAAATCTGAAAATGTAAAATTTGAGTATAAAATTTTAAAATCAGATTTAACATTTGATGCAGCTAATCAAATCACCTTACCATATTCAACTACTACAAGTGATAAATATTTATCTGCCAGTTATGAAATTGGTGATGATGGGTTATTGTATGTAAATACAAATATCAGGATGGATAAAGAAGAGCGAAAAGAACTTTCGAAAAATGAATCTTCCTATTACAATTTATTAACTGTAGTAAATCCATCTTCAGGTAAATACACGAGCTATCCTTTAAAATTTGATAATAAAAATTTGTTCGATGTAGATTATGAAGTAACTGCAACCAAAACAAAAATCTATGGTTTATACTGTGATTTAACAAAAGATCAAAAAGGTAGAGCACTGCATGGCATTTTTTATTCAGAAATTGATAATTCATTAAACACTATGTCTTCTGCTAACTTTATTGCTTTTGATAAAGCCACTTTAGATAAGGTATTTTCAAAAGACAAAGAAGATCGTAAAAAAGCAGGAGTATTAAAAAGTAAAAAAGCTAAAAAATCTGACGAAGAATCAATCGTAGGAGATTACACGATAGAAAATATTCAGACTTTAGATAACAATAGTGTTGTTTTATTTGCATCCAGAATGAGAAACTATTCAGTAACAACTTGTGATGGTAAAGGTAATTGTACAACAAGGTATTATTGTGAAAAACGTAATGTTACAGCTTTTAAAGTGGATAACACAGGAAAGTTAGCTTGGGCAACTAATTTGGATAGATCTATTACTTATGGTGGGTGGAATATTTATGATCTAAGAGTGGTTAACAAAGAAGATAAAATGTACGTAGTTTATGGCTCTGCATTTAATGTTGATGAGAAAAAGAAAAGTAAAAAGAAATCTAAATCCAAATCTCAGAGAACGGATAAATTAGAATATGCGGTATTTGATTATAAAACAGGAGCTGTAAAAAGAGATGAGTATGCTGTAAATGCTCCAAATGTACCTAAAAAAGATAAAAAGAGCGTATCTCCTTTAGGCATTGATGTGATAGATAACAGAATGTATATTAACTCTTCAAGAGTGAGGTATAAAGCTTGGCATATTGTTGTGGGTTGTGTAGTGGGGGCTTTTTGTCCTCCTGTTGCAATCATTCCATTTATAAATGGTGGATCTAGAAAAGGAACAGGATATGTAGGAAATATCATTCCATTAAAATAAAATTAATAATTTTTATTTTTAAAAGGCTTTGCTATCAGCAAAGCCTTTTTTATGAATCTATTTTTTGTAATGTATGAGCCAATAAACATTTACAAAAATAATGGCATTTGATGTAAGTCTGTCAGTCTTAAACATTCATCAAAAAAATGTATATTTATTTGATCATTTTGAAAGATAACAGTTTAATGTCATCTGAAGTGTGGCGGCTTATCTTAAAAATGGTAGCCATAAAAATAAAATCAATAATCGAATGCAAATAATGGTAGAGACAGAAAGACTCATTTTAAGGGAAGTTTTACCAACGGACCTTGATGGATTTTTTGAATTGGATTCAGATCCGGATGTACATCAGTATTTAGGAAATAAACCGGTAAAAGACAAAAAACAGATAGAAGCAGTCATCCAATTCGTCAGACAACAATATATAGATAACGGAATTGGCCGTTGGGCCATGATTGAAAAATCGACCAATTGTTTTATTGGCTGGACAGGGTTAAAATTGGTTAAAGAAACAATCAACAATCAATCAAATTACTACGACCTAGGATACCGACTAATTAAAAAGTATTGGGGCAGAGGTTTTGCCACAGAAAGCGCTATAGCGTCAGTGGCTTATGGCTTTAATCATCTTGATTTAAAAGAAATTTTTGCAGCTGCACACACAGAAAATAATTCCTCAAACAAAATCCTGACAAAAGTAGGATTTAAATTGTTAGGGACATTTGATTATGATACAGCCGTTCATAACTGGTATAAGTTAGATAAAAGGAACTGGAAAAGTTTAACGCATAATAATATATAATAATAAAATGATCATTGGAGTAGCAGGACCCTATTCAGCAGACACTGCAGAACAAAGGCAATTAAATTTAGATAAAATGAATGAAGCCGCCGCAAGGCTTTAGAGCTTGGGCACATTCCTGTAATTGGAATGAATGCAGCCATTCCGGTTTTGGAACAGGCAAATGTTACGGATAAATACAAATGCACTATGGATATTTCGTTAGCGGTTATTGGAGCTTGTGATGCACTTTTACTTTTAGCAGAAAGCCCCGGTGCAAATAAAGAAAGGGATTTAATTTTATCTAAAGGTAAACCTGTTTTTAAATCCATTGACGAAATTAGGACAATGAATACATGATAAAAATATGTAATTACAAAAATACATGAGCAATATACCATTTCAGACAATTGACTGGACCTCTATCGAAAAAGTTGAATACAAAGGAGAAACCGGAACCGCATTTTGGCAGACGATTGAATTCGCAGGCCTGAGAATTCGTTTGGTAGAATATTCTAAAGGGTATTTAGCAGATCATTGGTGTCAAAAAGGGCACATTGTACATTGTTTAGAAGGAGCATTTATAACAGAGCTTAAGAAGGGAGAAAAAATAAATTTATTAAAGGGTGAAACTTATGTTGTGTCTGACGAACTTAGTTCTCATCGTTCATTTTCTGAAAATGGTGTCAAACTGCTTATTATTGACGGAGAATTTTTAAAAAACACATAGTAAACCATCATAATAAAAAGATATTGAATAAAATTAATTTGTATGGAAATTCAAATCATGGTGCATCTAAACAAAAAACAAATCTTACAATGAAAACAACATCTGTTTTGATAATTTTATTACTGATGACCTCTGGGTTAATAATAAGTCATACACCAACACTTAACCAATTTGACAGTGATGGTAAAAAAGACGGAAAATGGATTTTATACCTGGACAAAGACTGGAAAAAAGTGAATGATAGTACTAAAGCATTTTATTGTCGTTATTCATACTTTGACCACGGAACTCATATTTATCCGATGGGATCTTGTGGCGGAAAAGGTTACAAAATGGAGCCCGTTTCATTTAGTGATAAAAAAGTTGTTCTACTGGATGGCGAATATAAATGGTTTGATTCTAAAGGAAAATTAAGTTCAGTCCATGTTTTTAAAAATGGCGAGTATGTATCATGCAAAGAATATTTTCCCACAGGAGAATTGAGTCAGCATTTTGATTACACGAAAAAGTGCGAAAGTCAAACACACGGCTGGATAGTTTATATTTACGATAAAAAAGGAAATCTTAAACTCGCTCTGCCTACCTGTAAAGATACAAATGGTAAATGGCCGTTAATGCGTGACTGAATTTTAACTTTGTAATTAAAAATATGAGAGCGGTTATTTTTGATATGGATGGTGTTGTAATAGATTCAGAACCATTATGGAAAAGAGCTGAATATGAAGTCTTTTCTTATATGGGTGTAAAAATAACGGATGAACTTTCTGCGATTACTAAAATGATGACTACCTCTGAAGTCACAAAATTTTGGTATAATAAATATCCTTGGCAAAATAAAAGTTTAGAAGAAGTTGAGCAAATGGTAATATCCCGAGTGATTGAATTAATAGATGAAGCAGGTGATAACGGCATTAAAGGATTAAACTGCTTTTTAGAGAATCTGAAATCTAATAATTTTAAAATTGGCTTAGCAACAAACTCACCCTATAAAATAATACCTGCAGTTTTAAAAAAAGCCAGAGTGACTCAATATTTTGATGTGATTTCCTCTGCTGAATTTGAGGAGAGAGGTAAACCGGATCCGGCTGTATATTTAACAACGGCAAAAAAATTGAATATAGTTCCCGAAAATTGTATTGTTATAGAAGATTCCTATTCAGGAATGCAGGCAGCCAAAAATGCGGGAATGACAGTTGTCGCTTTCATAAACGGGAACACGGATCTAAATTTGAATTTGGCAGATTATAATATGGAGAGTTTTGAAAATTTTGACAGTAATATATTTCAATAAATAGTTAACTTTACTAATAACTCCCTTATGTATTATTTCAGTTTAAAGTAGTTATTGTATAGTACAAGATTCATAAATTATAAT
>JAEUTR010000442.1 GCA_016787365.1 Bacteroidia bacterium | reverse complement strand
CTTTTTTTAATCCTCATGCTTTACAAAATATCAATATTGGTTTAGGTATCTCATTATTTTCGGGTATTGTTAATTATTTTTTGGCAAGAATATTAATTAAAAAAGGAACAACTTTACATTCATCAACCATGGTAGCCGATGGTAAACATTTACTAACGGATACATGGAGTAGTGCGGGTTTGGTGATTGGATTAATTCTGATTTATTTTACCGGTTTATTTTGGATAGATTATGTGATAACTATTGGATTAGGGATATTTATAGTTATTACAGGCTTAAAATTAATTAAGGAATCTGTTTTTAATTTATTGGATAAAGCAGATTACAGTAAAATAGAACATTTGATTTCTGTTTTAAATGCCAAACGGAACCCAAGCTGGATAGATATTCATAATTTAAGAGTTGTAAAGTATGGTTCTGTAGTTCATGTAGATTGCCATATGACTTTACCATGGTATTATACCTTAGAAGAATCGCATAAAGAAGTAGATGATCTGGATAAATTAGCAACAACGGAATTCAGTCACGAAATAGAATTTTTTATTCATGCCGATCCTTGTTTACCGAAATCCTGTTCCATATGTGAGATGCATCAATGCAAAGTGCGTAAACATGATTTTGTGAGAAGATTAGAATGGACTATGTCTAATGTATTGCCTGATACCAAACATACGTTGGGCTCAAAAATATAGTAACGCGTAAATTACTTTCTTGAGATTGAGAGTTTAATAAAAGAGTGAATAGATCCTATATCTGATTTTTTAGCATCAATAGCATCAAATGATTATAAAAAATGAAGTCATTTTTATATCTTTATCTAAATATATCTGTACCATGAAAAAATTAATACTATTCGCTTTATCTGTAATTATTACAAATTTGGCATTTTCACAGGATCCATTGTTACATTGTGGAGCTGATGAAATGCGTATTTCTACCTTAAAACAAAATCCTCAAATTGCAAAAGCAGTTATAAAAAAGGATGCTGAACTGGAAAGTTTCACTAAGAATTTTGTGGGTCATGCCAATGCTAGTCCAATGGCAGCAAAAACTTCTACGGCAGCTACTTATGTTATTCCTGTTGTATTTCACGTTATCCACAATTACGGCTCCGAAAACATTTCTGATGCTCAGATAAAAGATGGAATTGATATAGTAAATAAAACATTTAATAAAACACATCCTAATACATCTACCATCATCCCTGAATTTCAGGGCATACATGCCAATTGCGATATTGAATTTCGTTTAGCAACAAAAGACCCTGACGGTAATTGTCATAGTGGAATTAATCGTATAGCATCTACATTAACTTTGTCGGGAGATCATAGAGTGAAAGATCTTATTCATTGGCCGCCTACGCAGTATTTAAATGTATATATTGTATCTAATGCTGCAGGACTTGCCGGACATGCCGTTTGGCCAAGTGACGCAGATACAATTCCTTTGTGGGATGGTATTGTATTAACCCACAGTTATGTTGGTACTTTTGGCACTTCCAGTTTAATGCGTTCTGTAGCGTTTGCACATGAGTGCGGACATTACCTTAATTTGCAACATATCTGGGGAGGTAATAACGTTCCCGGTTTTTATTTTTATCCATGTGCCGATCCTAATAAAGATTGTAATATTGATGATTTAGTAGCTGATACTCCACCAACTATCGGATGGCAATCCTGTAATTTAACAGGTGCATCCTGTGGCAACACAGTAGATAATGTTCAAAATGCAATGGATTACAGTTATTGTAATATTATGTTCACAGAAGGTCAAAAAACGCGGATGCAAGCTTGTTTAACGGCTACGGTTGCCGGAAGAAATAATTTATGGCAAACATCCAATTTAATAGCAACAGGAGTTTATACAACCGCGCCCCTATGTAAAGCCAATTTTACAAGTAATAAAACAATCCTGTGTCCTGGCAGCACTGCGGTTGCTTTTACTAATACATCTTATAATGGTACATTTACTGATGTTGAATGGAAATTTGCAGGTGCAACTCCGTCTGTTTCTTCGGTTTCTAATCCTACTGTAACTTATTCAACACCTGGTTCTTATGCCGTGGAATTAAAAGTAAAAAACGGATTAGATTCGGTTACTATTGTAAAACAAAATTATATTAATGTATTATCAAGCAATGCCAATACATTTCCTTTTTCAGAAGGCTTTGAATCTGTTGCTTCTTTAAACGGATTAGAATGGTTTACTAATAATTTAGATACATCCAACACCTGGAAATTAACGTCAACTGCTGCGGCTACAGGCAGTACCAGTATTATGATCGATAATTTTAATAGTTTTCTTAATGGAAAAGATGAATTATACAGTAAAGTCATAAATTTAACTGGAGCAACAGGTGCCGTACTTAGCTTTAAATATGCTTATGCCCGAAGAGATACCAGTAATCACGATCAGTTACAACTATTTGGTATAACTGCTTGTGGTAGTTCTACCATTCAACGTTTTTCGGCTATTGGCGCAGCGCTTGAAACTGTCCCACCTTCAACGATGGCATTTGTTCCCAGTCAGGCTTCTGATTGGAAAACCGTAACGACTCCTTTATCCAGTATTTATTTAACGGCAAATTTTAGAATGAAATTCGTATTCAGTGGAAAAGGAGGTAATAATATTTACATTGATGATATCAATATTAATATTTCAACGGATACAAAGGATATTTCGGAAACTTTGGAATTAGTGAATTTATTTCCTAACCCTAGTTCAAATGCCTGTTCTCTGAAATTTTATGTAAATCAAACCAAAACGTTATCTATAAATGTATTTAATATTTTGGGTGATAAAATATCAACGTTAAGTGTTCCGAAAAATATTTATGTTGAAGGTGAACATGAAATAAAACTGAATACATCAAACCTTTCAAACGGAATGTATATTGTTCAGATTAATGACGGAACACGTGCTATTAATAAACAGTTAGTGATTAGTAAATAACAGAAAAGAATAACTTCTTTTTCTGTTATTTCATTAGTATCTTTGATCTGTGTCATTTAAACTTATATCTGAATTTCAACCCACTGGCGATCAACCAACTGCTATTCAACAATTAGTAGAAGGTTTAAATGCTCAAACTAAACATCAAGTACTATTAGGAGTAACTGGTTCTGGTAAAACCTTTACGGCTGCCAATGTGATTCAGCAAGTCAATAAGCCAACGCTTATTTTGAGTCATAATAAAACTTTAGCAGCTCAATTGTATAGTGAGTTTAAACAGTTTTTTCCGGAAAATGCAGTAGAGTATTTTGTAAGTTATTACGATTACTACCAACCTGAAGCATACTTACCAACCACAGGAACGTATATCGAAAAAGATTTACAAGTAAATGATGAGATAGAGAAATTACGTATTAGTGCTTCCTCGG
>JAEUTR010000404.1 GCA_016787365.1 Bacteroidia bacterium | reverse complement strand
TTTTTAGCTGCAGCCGGTATTTATGCTTTAGATAATAATATTAACAGATTAAAAGATGATCATAAAAGGGCTAAAGAATTAGGGAATGTTTTAAGTACACTACCTTATGTAGAAAGTGTGATGCCTGTAGATACTAATATTGTAATTTTTAATTTAACTGATAAATACTCAGCGGCATCTTTTGAGGAAAAATTAAAACAACATCATATAAAATCAGCTGCCTTTGGCAAACAAACGATTCGTTTTGTGACGCATTTAGATTTTACAGATGACATGCTCACAAAGGTAATTCAGGTATTAAAAATGTTGTAAAAAGTGTTTTTTACTTAATATACTGATGATAATTAGTCTCTAAAAGATAATGTAAATTTAGCGCCTTCGTTTACTTTAGCTTCAGCACTAATTTGTCCACCTAAATTTGTCATATGGTTATAAACTAGGTAAAGTCCAATTCCTTTACTATCCACATGATTATGAAATTTTTGATGTAATCCGAATATTTTATCCTTTACATGGTTCATGTCAAATCCTAATCCATTATCCGAAATTATTAATTGATTGATGCTATTTATTTTTTTAGACTTGATTGAAATAACAGGATATCTATCTGGTCGGGCATATTTGATAGAATTAGTGATTAAATTCAGAAAAATACTTTCTAGGTAATCTTTATTAAATTTTATGGTATTAAATTCCGAAAAATCAACTTTAATTTCGGCTTTAGAAGTGAGTATTAAAGAATTAATAGAAAGTAACACATTATCCAATGTATTTTCCAGAGATAATTCTTCAATTTTTTCATTTAAAATATTTCCTTCATTTAAATCATCTACATATTTGTTTAATGTATGATTTAAATTTTCGCTTGCTAACTTTAATAGATCAATATTTTTAAGAGTTTCCTCATCAGTAATTTTTGATAAATCTAAAAGACTAAATACGGCTAGTAAATTACTTACAGGAGAAAGTAAATTATGTGCTGTTTTATAGGTTAATTGTTTTAAATTTTTATTTGTAGCAGTAAGGTTTGCTAAAAGTAAGTTTCTGCCTACTTCATGTTTTTTTTTATGAGTAATATTTTTTGCGACAGCAAAAATTATTTTTTCTGAATCATTAGGGAAAGAAGTCCATGAAAGCCATACAATTTCTCCACTTTTTGTTACATAGCGGTTTTCAAAATTGTAAAGAGGTATATTTTTTGTAAGTTCGTTTCTTACTTTTGAAGTAATAGTCCGGTCATCAACGTGAATAAATTCGTTAATGGGTTTAGAAAATAATTCTTCATCGGTATATCCCAATAATTTTGAAACTGCAGGATTAATTCGTTTAAAAAAACCATCATAACCCGCAATACATAATAGATCAGGCGATAATTCAAAAAACCGGTCAAGTTTGTAAGGAGTAAGTGTGTTTGCTTCGGTCATATTTTATAAATCGCTTGTATCAAAGATAGGCATCAAAAGTAAATTTAATACGATTAAAACATAACTAAAGTAAATAATCTGTATTAAAAATAAAACTATCTAATACTGCTTATTCTTAGATACGTTAACATAACTTATTATTTTGGACCGTAAATGCTTAAAAAAGACCGACTGTAAATCGACTGTAAATCAGAAGAAATCCATATCTTTGCCTCATGTCATTTGAAGGGAAAACGGTATCATTTCATACGCTTGGTTGTAAACTGAATTTTTCAGAAACATCAACTATTGCACGCTTAATGCAGGAGAAAGGCTTTCAAAAAATGCCATTTGATTCAGGTGCGGATGTATGTGTCATTAATACATGTTCTGTTACCGAAAATGCGGATAAAGAATGTAAGCAAATTGTTAAATCTGCTTTAGCAAAAAATCCAGATACTTTTATTGCTGTGGTTGGTTGTTATGCTCAATTAAAACCCGATGAAATTTCTAATATCGAAGGGGTCGACGTGGTATTAGGTGCTTCCGAAAAA
>JAEUTR010000385.1 GCA_016787365.1 Bacteroidia bacterium | reverse complement strand
AACGTTTATTAGATATTGGAATTAGTATACTGGCAATTATTTTAAGCCCGGTGATGGTATTTATTCAGGAAAAAAAGGCAAATTACTTTCTTAATTGTCTGAATGTATTATTTGGTTTTTATTCATGGGTTGGTTACGGTAGGATAACAGACAAATCATTACCTGAAATAAAACCCTCCGTTCTATCGCCATCTATGTTATTAAACAAAAATGTTTTAGATAACGATAAAATTAAGTTGGCCAATTTACGTTATGCTAAAGATTATAAAATAGAAAAAGATATGGTGTTGATATGGAAATGCCGACGTAAATTAGGAAACTAATCTTCATAAAAAAGTCTGATAGGGTTTATCAGACTTTTTTATTTTATTTATCATACCAACTAAAACCCTAAAACGGATCTTACCTGCTTCAGTTTTTCTTGTGCTCTTTTTTTTGCCTTTTCTTCGCCAACTTGTAATTCTTTTTCCAGTAAGGAGGTATTATTCATTAATTCATTGTAACGAATTCTAGGTTTTTCAAACTTAGATAATATCAACTCATACAATGCTGTTTTTGCATGTCCGTATCCATAACCACCTTTCATATAGTTTGTTCTCATTTCCGAAATTTGAGTTTCATTAGCTAACAAACGATATAGTTTAAATACATTACAAGTATCTGGATCTTTTGGTTCTTCTAATGTTTTCGCATCCGTTACAATTGTTTTTACAACTTTCAGCAATTCTTTTTCCGGTAAAAAAATATTAATGTAATTGTTATAGGATTTACTCATTTTTTGTCCATCCGTTCCGGGAACAATCATTACACTTTCATCAACTTTTGCCTGAGGTAATACAAAAATTTCCTGATTGTATTGCCCATTAAATTTCTGTGCAATATCTCTTGTAATTTCTATATGCTGTACCTGATCTTTCCCAACAGGAACAAACTCTGCATCGTACAAAATAATATCGGCTGCCATTAAAACAGGATACGTAAATAACCCAGTATATACATCACTAAGTCTTCCTGATTTATCTTTAAAAGAATGTGCATTTGCTAACATCGGGAAAGGCGTAAAACAACTTAAGTACCACGTTAGTTCACATACTTCAGGAATTCGACTTTGACGATATAACAGATTTTTTTGAGTATCAAAATCAAAAGCCAACCACGTTGCGGCAACTGAATTTACACTATTAATTCTTTGAGCAGCTTCCTTTTGTGTAGTTAACGAATGTAAATCGGCAATAAAAAAAAGAGATTCGTTTCCCGGCTGCTTACTTAATTCAATAGCAGGTAAAACAGCTCCCAGTATATTTCCTAAATGAGGGATATTTGTACTTTGTATTCCGGTCAGTATGCGTGACATATTTAAATATTGAGTTAATGAGTTTTTGAGTTTTTGAGTTTAATTCTTCAATTCAATACCTCAACAATTGTTTTAAATTCCTTTTACTATTCCGTCTTTAGAATCTTTAATGAAATTTACGATTTGATTTCTGGTTTCTGTATTTGATATTTCCTGTTCAACTAATTCTAACGCATTAGTAATATTATGACCGCGAACAAAAATTAAACGGTAAATATCTTCTATTTGATTAATTGTTTCCTTATCAAAACCTCTACGGGCAAGGCCAACCGTATTAACACCAATATATTGCAATGGATCACGAGCTACTCTAATAAACGGAGGCACATTTTTTCGTACTTTGGAACCTGCTGCTAAAAAACTATGCGCTCCAATAATTATAAATTGTTGTACAGCAGCATACCCTTCAATAATCACAAAATCTTCAATAGTAACATGTCCTGCCAAACCAACATAATTTGCTAAAATAACATTGTTGCCTACAATACAATCATGAGCAACGTGTGCATAAGCCATAATCAAACAGTTGTTACCAACAGAGGTAACCATTCTATCAGCAGTGCCTTTATGAACGGTTGCATATTCTCTGATAATTGTATTGTTACCAATAACTGTTTTTGCTTTTTCGCCTTTATATTTCAAATCCTGAGAAACAATTCCAATTAAAGCACCCGGGAAAATCTGACAATCATTCCCGATAGTAGTATCAGGATAAACAATTGCATTAGGATGAATATGTGTATTGTCTCCAATAACAACATCTTCATAAACCGTAGCAAAAGGTTCTATCGTTACATTGTTTCCTATTTTAGCTTTAGGGCTAACATTTGCAAGTGGAGAAATCATATATTTATTTCTATTTTTTTTATTTGAAGTTTCTAGTTTATATCCTTCAAACTAGAATTCTTAATTTTTTAATATTATGCTAATTGAGCTTCAGTTGTTTTTACTTCGTTTCCTTTCACCTTTACTATTTGTGCCATCATTTCACCTTCCATAACTGGTTTATTGTTTACATATGCTACACCTTTCATATGGCAGATTCCACGGCGAATTGGTGTTACTAATTGCAAACTAAATACTACTGTATCTCCAGGAATTACCTTTTGTTTAAACTTAACACCATCAATTTTAATGAAGTAGGTTAAATAATTTTCAGGATCTGGTACTGTTTTTAACACTAATACACCGCCGCATTGTGCCATCGCTTCAATTAATAAAACACCTGGCATTACTGGATTATCAGGGAAATGTCCTTTGAAAAATTCTTCATTTAAAGTTACATTTTTCACTCCAATAACATGCTGCTCCGATAACTCCATGATTTTATCAACTAACAACATTGGTTGACGATGCGGTAATAATTTCATAATATCCATGATATTTAAAACTGGAGGTTTGTTCATATCAATTTTCGGATAATCTTTTTCTGTTTTTTGAATTTTAGCTAACGCTTTTATCTTCTTAGCAAAATCAACATTTCCTGCATGACCAGGACGAGCTGCTAACACGTGTATTTTCATGGGTTTACCAACTAATGCTAAATCACCAACAATATCAAGCAATTTATGGCGAGCTGGCTCGTTAAAAAAACGAAGTTTAGTGTTATTTAATACTCCACGACCTTTCAATTCAATATTTGGAAGATTAAATACTTTACGTAAGTAGTCTAATTTCTCTTCCGGCAATTCACTGTCTACTATAACAATAGCATTATCTAAGTCTCCACCTTTAATCAAATTATGAGCTAACAACGCTTCCAATTCTCTTAAAAATACAAATGTTCTGCATGGTGCAATTTCTTTTTTAAATTCACCAATATTATACATGCCGGCATGTTGCGTTCCTAAAACTTCGCTACCGTAATCTACCATCACTGTTATTCTAAATTCATCCTGAGGAACCGCTAGCATTTCTACTTTTTTAATGGGATCCTCATAAGTTAAATTTTCAGTTAACTCAAAATAATCTCGAAAAGCATCTTGCTCAACAATACCTGCCGTTTCTAATATTTCAATGAAATTCAATGAACTTCCATCCATAATAGGCATTTCAGGTCCTGTAACTTGTATCAAACAGTTATCAATTCCCATACCTACCAAAGCAGCTAAAACATGCTCTGTAGTATGAACACGTGCACCATTTTGTTCTAATGTTGTTCCTCGTGAAGTATCAACTACTAAATCACAATCAGCATCAATCGTTGGCTGCCCATCCACATCCATTCTCTGAAATTTATACCAATGATTTTCGGGTGCAGGATTAAATGTTAATGTTACTGGTGCTCCTGTATGTAAGCCTTTACCTGTTATTGATACTGCTTTTTGGATGGTTCTTTGTTTATCGCTCATAGTCTTAATTTCTTACACATCAACTAATCTTTCTTGTGTAATTTAATTTATTTTATTTCAATTTGTTTTCAATATCTTTTATTCTATCATTCAATTTAGGCAAACTTCTAAACAGCACATAGCTTCTTCTAAAATCTCCTAATGGAAATGATGGAGATCCTTGTACAATTTCGTTTTCTTTTTCTATCGATGAACCAACTCCTGCCTGACCGGCAATTTTAACTCCATCAGCAATTTTAATATGACCAACAATACCAACCTGCGCTGCTATCATTACATTTTTACCAACTTTAGTTGAGCCTGCTACACCCGATAGACCTGCAATTACTGTATTTTCTCCAACTTCAACATTATGTGCAATTTGCACCAAGTTATCTAACTTAACTCCTTTACGCAAAATGGTTGAACCTAAAGTTGCTCTGTCAATAGAGCAATTAGAACCAATTTCAATATTATCTTCAATAACTACATTTCCAATTTGAGGAACTTTGGCAAATTCTTTTCCATCTTGTGGTGCAAATCCAAATCCATCACTGCCAATTACAGTACTTGCATGAACAGTAACGTTATTACCAATCTTACACTCGTGATATACTTTTACTCCTGAAAACAAAGTGGTATTATCTCCAATCACACAATTATCTCCAATATACACATGAGGGTAGATTTTAGTGTTATTACCAATTTTTACATTATTTCCAATGTATGCAAAGGCTCCAATATAACAATCAGTTCCATGTTTAGAGTTTTCTCCAATAAACGAAGGCTGCTCAATACCTGTTTTATTACCTTTAAATTGGTTATACATTTCAAGCAAAGTTGCAAAACTCGCATACGAATCCTCCACACGAATTAATGTGCAAGTTGATTTTACTGGTCTTTCAAGCGTTAATGTTTTATTAACAATAACAATACTTGCATTTGTTTCGTAGATATAGTTAGTGTATTTTGGATTAGCCAAAAACGATAAGGTTCCCGACACACCTTCTTCAATTTTTGAAAGGTTTGAAACAGCTGTGTTTTCATTCCCTTCTACTATTCCGCCTAATAAGGCTGCTATTTGAGCTGCAGAAAATTCCATCTCTCAAATATACAATTTTTCTCCAAAAAACAAGGGCTAAAACACTAAGCTTTTTGGTAATATTTTGCGTCAAATTCCTTGATAATTAAATCATGTTTTCTGATGGATGCTTTTAGCCATTCAATGTAAACATCTCGTTTTTCATCCTCTTTTAATCCATAGTTTGGGACTTCTTTGCGAATCCGAGAACTTAAATGATACATGCACAATGCTGCACAAACACTAATATTAAAGCTCTCTGTAAAACCATACATTGGCAGCTTTACAAATTCATCCGCTACATCTTCTACATCTTTGGTAATTCCTGTCAATTCTGTGCCAAATACCAAAGCAAAAGGTTTTGTAATATCTAATTCATCTAAAGAAACGCTGTTTTTGTGAAGAGAAGTGGCTACAATTTTATATCCCTGAGCTTTTAAATCGGATAAACAGGCCTGCGTATTGTTTTCAAATTTTTGGTAACGATTTAATGTTAACCATTGTGTAGAGCCCATCGAC